>DASTZB010000384.1:0-11410 GCA_035764525.1 Chitinophagaceae bacterium
TTCATACTCGAGCCGGTTTCTGTTCCGCCTGCAAGAAAATTCAAAGACATAAATTTAAAGGGACTTCACCTTGTTACTCCAAATGAAGATGAATTGCCTGTTTTATGTTCTGAAAAAGCATTGTTTACTCAGCATCAAATTCAAGAGCTGATCGAAAAAGGAGTGGAGAATGTTTGGCTGCATCATGGCAAACTCGGTTCCGCTATTTACAATAAAGAAAGATCAATAACACTTCATGCACCGGAAATAGAAATTGTGGATTGCACCGGTGCAGGCGATGGTTCTTTGTCTGGTTTTATATTAGGCAAAACTTTGGGCAAAGAAGATGTTGATTGTTTAAAGCTTGCTCATACATTGTCGGCAGAAATTTTACAGGTGAATGGTGCTATCGCCACACATTTGAACCAGGAGAAATTATTAAGTCTTGTTTCAAAATATTATCCTGATTAATGCATTCATTTTTAGAAATACATCCTGAAGTCAAAAATGCATTAGCAATAGGCAAACCTCTTGTTGCACTGGAATCAACGATCATCTCACATGGCATGCCTTACCCGCAAAATATAAAAACTGCTATTGAAGTAGAAGATATTGTTAGAAGCAATGGAGCAGTGCCTGCGACCATTGCCATCTTTAATGGTAAATGTCATGTTGGTTTATCAAAAGAACAATTAGAATATTTTGCTTCAGCAAAGGATGTATGGAAAGTTAGCTTGAGAGATATGCCTTATGTGGTCAGTAAAAAATTATATGGAGCCACCACTGTTGCAGCAACAATGCGAATTGCATCTATGGCGGGAATAAAGATCTTTGTTACTGGCGGAATAGGTGGTGTACATAGAAACGCAAATAAAACAATGGACATATCAGCTGATCTTACTGAAATGGCTCAAACTTCAGTTGCAGTTGTATCAGCCGGTATAAAATCTATTCTTGATATTGGGTTGACATTGGAATATTTGGAAACAAAAGGGATTCCTGTTATCACCATTGGACAAAATGAGTTCCCAAGCTTTTATTCAAGAAAAAGCGGATTCAGTTCTCCATTACGATCCGATAACATTGAGGAGATCGCTCGTATAATAAACACAAAATGGCAAATGGGATTAAATGGTGCGGTTTTGATCGCCAATCCTGTTCCAGCAGACCAGGAAATTGTCGCTGCAAAAATGAAAGTTCATATTCAAAAAGCATTGAATGCAGCAAAAGAAAAAAAGATAACCGGCAAAAAAGTAACTCCATTTTTATTGCAATACATATCAGAACATACAAAAGGTGAAAGCCTTGAAGCAAATATTGCTCTAGTAAAAAATAATGCAAGGCTTGGAGCGGAGCTAGCGGTCGCCTACTCAAAAGCTCATAGTTAAATTCTTACAGCGGTTACTAGTGGCTCGGGTTCATGTACACTTAATGAAACAGCTTTATCGCTTTGGGTTTTAAAAATTATTTTGACAGAAGGAGCACCCGCAGGTGTAAATGTATTTTCATCAACTTTATTTAATGCCCGGCCAAATAAACCTTTGCGGCCAATTTGCAAATCACCATTCTTATTCATATCCACCACAAAGATTTCTCCTTCAGCGGTACCAAATCGATATTCACCCAGAAGCTTTTTCTTTTCGTCTTCGTTCATATCTAAATTCTTTGTTTTATTATCTGCATTACCAAGTACTTCTAAATACCTGATCACCTTGTTTACATTAGTCGCATCAGATGAAGAAATATCTTTATTGGCTAACCTGTTCTTTGCATGCTGTAATAAGGTGATTCCATGCGGTCCATTATGAGATTGGATTCCCGGAACTGTTTCTATAATTTCCTGCACACTTTTTAGCATGCCCATCATTGTGTAAGTAAAAATATCCGGTCTTGCACCATGTGCAATTAGAAATTCGGCAATATCTCTTCGGCCGACATGTGATGCTGCGCCAAGCGCTGTTTCCCAATCACCAAAACCCCAGTCCCAGGATGCGCCTGCTAATTCGGGACGGCTATTAACGAGTTCTTTTACTTTATCAAAATTTCCATGCGACGCACCTACAATACTGCTAACCATATTATCATTCATACTTGGATACCGGTAAAAAAGGGGTTCAGCATTATTCCGTATCGCAATCTTATTTATCGCAGCTTGTGCAGGTGAATTACCAAATGCAGTGATAGCAATCAAACCAAAAGCGGAGCTTTTAATAAACCGGCGACGTTGTTGCTGGATGTTTTTCATGGTAGATAGTTTTATGTTAGCTCTACTAAGGTACTGAATTCAACAGTGGATTGACAACAAGTTTCCTACAGCCGGTATTAAAAACTGATAACTGAATTGGGCGGAGTGTGTTTATTAAAAAAGCCATCACTATTGTAATGGCTTTTATCGAAATTAATTTCTTTTCTATCACACACCCAGCGTCCAGCCTTGCCTGTATTCTCTTTTTACAAATTGGTTGGCTTCATCAAAGTTTGTGATCTTCATATTTTTTGCATCCCACAAGAGTTTTTTGCGTCCAAGCCATTTATCATTCCATCCTTTGCCAGTTGGATTTCGCATTAAGAAACTACGGATAGCAAGATTACCGATCAGTATACTTTCGGTAAAAGGTCCTGCGTATTCAAATGGCGAGCTTGTTTTTGCATTACCATACCCGGCAATGCAAGCATTCACCCATTGCAGGTAATGTCCTTCTGTAACTCTTTTAATTGTTTCCTGAGGTAATTTCTTTTCGTTCATCAATTTTGTCGGCAACAATCTCGGGTTAGCTCCATAACAATCCATGAGCAATTTTCCTTTTGTACCAATAAAGAGGACTCCACCATCCCAGTTACCAAATCCTTCCTCCGGTAATAGCTCATCAGGTCTTTGTGGCAATAAGCCTCCGTCATGCCATGATACTTTTAGATTTCCTTTTCCATCAGTTCTTGGATAATTCAAATGTATTATCGATGAAGCAGGACATGCATCAGGGTTCTGCGAATCATCCCACATCTTAGACCAGATGGTAGCAATGCTCGCTTCAACTGAATCCGGATAAAGAATAGGAAGAATGCGATAAATTGGATCCATAATATGACAAGCCATATCGCCTAATGCTCCTGTACCATAAGCCCACCAACCACGCCAGTTAAATGGCAGATATGCTGGATTAAAATCTATTTTAGGAGCAGTACCAAGCCAAAGGTCCCAATCCAGTTCTTTAGGAATTTCAAATTGACCTGTAGGTGTAGCAACGCCTTGTGGCCATACAGGTCTGTTTGTCCATGCTTGTGCAGTATGAACATCGCCGATCAGCCCTGCATCAAAAATTTCCTTTGCTTTTCTTACCCCATCTCCTGAACCACCCTGGTTACCCATTTGTGTAACAACTTTATATTTTTTTGCTGCTTCCGTTAACATCCTTGCTTCATAAATATCATGCGTCAACGGCTTTTGCGTATAAACATGTTTACCCAGTTGCATCGCAGCAATTGTAGCTACAGCATGTGTATGATCGGGGGTAGAAATAGAGCATGCATCAATATTATTTTTTTCTTTTTCCAGCATCTCCCTGAAATCTTTGTAGTAAGGAGCATTGGGGAATGATTGCCTTGATTTCACGGCCTGCCTGTCATCAACATCGCATAACGCAACAATACTTACATTCGGACTTTTTGCAAACTCAGCAAGGTCGCTTTGTCCCTTACCGCCAGCGCCGATACCAGCAATTCTTAGTTTGTCACTTGGCGCAGTGAAACCACGACCAATAACATGACGGGGCACAATAAAAAAGCCAGCACCTGCAATAGCGCTGTTTCTTAAAAATTTTCTTCTTGATTTATTACTCATATAAAAAAAATTAAAAATTTAAAAATAAAAATTCAAAACTTATAAATTGTTTTTAAGCTGAGGGCTTATCAAAGCTTACACATTCTTTCAATTCTTTTTCTGTATAAGAAAGTCCATATTGTTTTAGTACATCGTCAGGCACGCCGTTCCATTGAGTAGGAGTGTTGCCAATATAACCAATATCCTTTACGCCGATCTGTGAAGTATAAAAACCCGTAGCCACCATATCTCTCATTTTATTAAAAAATGAAACACCCTGCGCCATTTCTGGTTTTGCTTTTTGAGGGTAGGCGATCTGATCGATGAGTTCGATCTGTTGTTGTTGTGTACAATCTTTAAATGCATTATTGTATTTCTTCAAACATTGCATATCTAACCAACGCAAACCACCCCGCAATGGCGTTTGATGATTTGGCATATCTTTTACAATGAACTCGATGAACTCAGGAACTTTCGCATCGGTGGCGCTACCGCTTACTTCATCTTTTGGTATAATAATGTCAGATAGAATGGCTATAGTTGCCATTTCATGATCGGTAAAAAATTTATCCATTGCCAGGATCCGCTTCTCATTTTCTACTTCAGCAGGATTACGATCTAGGTTAAAGGTTGGGTCAGCGGCGGCAACGACTTTTTTATCATCAGGGCCACAACCAGCAACAACAGCTGGAACTGCCACAGCGCCGGTAACAATTAATTTTAGCGATTCTCTTCTGTCCATATTTAAAGTTTATCGTTTATTGTTTTTGATTTATCGCTTGTTTAATAGAGAACAGAAACCTGAACGTAGCGTCGCAACGATGATTAATCGGAGCGATGCAGCCGGTTTACAAATTATTTTTCTTCATCTCATCAATGATATGTTCACTTGCTCTCATGCTCAACGCCAATATCGTCCATGTAATATTCTTGTCAGCCTGTGAAGTGAATGCACCGCCATCAACTACAAAAAGATTTTTGCAATCATGCGCCTGGTTCCAACTATTGAGCGAAGAGTTCCTGGCGTTATTTCCCATTCTCACCGTTCCTGCTTCATGAATGATCTCTCCAGGCTTTGCCAATCCATACTGATTTTTTTCATCATCATTGGCGCCCCAGGTTATCACTGCACCCATATTGTGCATGATCTCCTTGAAAGTTTCTTTCATATGCTTCGCCTGGTTCACCTCATAATCACTCCACTTTACATTGAATTTTAGAACGGGAATGCCATACTTGTCAACAACATTCGGGTCAATCTCGCAATAATTATCTTCTCTTGGCACTGCTTCTCCGCGACCGGCCATGCCAACACTTGCACCATAGAAATAACGATAATCTTCTTTCAATGATTTACCATAACCACCTGCTTCTTTTTGCACGCCATTTACCGCATACTTACCATTCATGCTTTCTATACCACCCATAAATCCATAAGCAGGTTGCCCCATGCCACCCCAATACTCAATATGATAACCGCGGGGAAAATCCAATTTTTTATTATCCAACCACCATGGAGAATAAACATGCAAACCGCCAACACCATCCTCATTGTATCTTTTGCGGCCAAATAGAGTAGGGAGGTACCCGCCAAGTGCAGCGCCGGTTGAATCATGCAAATATTTTCCAACGACCCCGCTCGAGTTTGCAAGACCATTCTGATGTCTTGCAGATTTTGAATTCAATAAAAGTCTTGAAGATTCACAGGCACCAGCTGCAACAATCACAACACGACCAGTTACCTGATATTCCTGCATATCTTCTTTATTGATATAAGAAACTCCAGTAGCAAGGCCTTCATTATTTGTAAGTACTTCTCTTGCCATTGCATTGGCAACCACATCAACATTACCGGTAGCGATCGCCGGGTAAATAAGAACATTTGTAGATGAGAAATCAGCTTTTGCCATACTGCAATTGCGGTTGCATTGTCCGCAAAAGAAACAGGCGCCACGATCAGTTGTACTCTTTATTTTTTTAGTAAGAATAGAAAGTCTTGAAGGAATCACTCTCACTTGTGCCTGTGCAGCTGCACGTTTAATAAAGAGTTCGTGTAACCGTGGTTTAGGAGGCGGTAAAAAAATTCCGTCCGGATCGTTTTCTAATCCTTCATTCGTTCCAAATATCCCGATCAGTTCATCAATTCTATCGTAAAAAGGTTTGATGTCATCATAGCTGATCGGCCAATCATCACCAAGTCCATCAATGCTTCTGCGTTTGAAATCTTTTGGACCGAAACGAAGAGAAATCCTTCCCCAGTGATTTGTTCTTCCTCCCAACATTCTTGCACGCCACCAGGCCCAATCAGTACCTGACGCTTTTGTATATGGCTCGCCATCTATTTCCCAACCATAATAACTTGCATCAAAATCACCAAAGGGCCGAAGTTTTGTTGATGCACCACGACGTGGACTATCCCATGGATTTTTTAATTGAGTAATATTTTTCTGTGGATCATACATATAACCAGCTTCAAGCAAGCAAATTTTTAATCCTGCATTTGCTAATATATAAGCTGCCATTCCTCCGCCAGCACCTGAACCAACAATCACCGCATCATATTTTTTTGGTTGTTTTTTGATCTGGAGATCTCCCATTTGCAATCGTTTAATTGGGTGTCAATTTACACGATAAAGTATCACCATGCTTATTTTTCATAAAATTTCTCCTCACACCTGTTAGGATAGTATATTCGTTCACGGAAATCCCTCACATACTAATGAAGAAAACGCTTATGCTTTTTGCCTGGTTATTCAATATTTTTTCAACAAAGGCACAGAAAAGTATTTATGATTCTTATCCTGTTTATAAGGGGAATGATCTTGGGTTGACTTTTTCTTCAAAAAACAAGATTTTTAAGATATGGGCTCCGACTGCTGAACAGGCCCTGCTTATTCTTTATAAAGAAGGTGTTGAGGGCAATCGTCTTTCCACTTATCCGATGATAAAAAAAGAAGGTGGTATTTGGGAAACGATTCTTATTGGCGAGTTCAGAGGTTGGTTTTATGTCTTCAAAGTAATGATAAATGGGCAATGGTCAAATGAGGTTCCTGATCCTTATGCAAAAGCAGTTGGTGTAAATGGCAAAAGAGCAATGGTAGTTGATCTGAAAGAAACAAATCCTGCTGGTTGGGAAAAAGATAAAAGCCCTGTGTCTAAAAATAAAACTGATGCTATTCTTTACGAACTCCATATACGAGATGTGAGTATTTCAGATAACTCAGGGATTAAAAACAAAGGAAAATATTTAGGACTAACTGAAACAGGAACTAAAAATGCCGAAGGCCTTTCAACCGGACTTGATCATATAAAAGAATTGGGAGTGACGCATGTTCATCTCTTGCCTTGTTTTGATTTTTATTCTTTAGATGAAAGTCAACCTGATAAAGCACAATATAACTGGGGCTATGATCCGCTAAATTATAATGCGCCGGAAGGCTCATATTCTACCAATCCTTATGATGGACTAACAAGAATAAAAGAATTTAAGCAAATGGTGCAGGCGTTTCATCAAAATGGTTTGAGAGTAGTGATGGATGTGGTATATAATCATACAAGACTTACAGAAGATTCTTATTTCAATCAATTAGTGCCAGGATATTATTACAGGCAAACAAAAGACGGCAATTTTTCCAATGCAACAGCCTGTGGCAATGAAACCGCAAGTGAAAGATATATGATGCGAAAGTTTATACTGGAATCGGTGTTATATTGGGTAAAAGAATATCATATAGATGGATTAAGGTTTGACCTGATGGGTGTACATGATATTGAAACCATGAATTTGATCTCAAAAGAATTGCATAAAATAAAACCTGATATTTTGTTGTATGGCGAAGGATGGACAGCCGGCTCTTCGCCATTAGAGGATTCATTAAGAGCTATCAAAAAATATGCATACAAATTGGATCGCATTGCAGTTTTCAGCGATGATATACGGGATGGAATTAAAGGAAGTGTTTTTGATCATGCTGATAGAGGTTTTGCAAGCGCCAAGCCGGGAATGGAGGAAAGTATAAAGTTTGGGATAGTGGCTTCCTGCAAACATCCGCAGGTTGATTATACAAAAGTGAATTATTCCAAAGCTCCGTATGCAGCACAACCATGGAATACGATCACTTATTGTGAGTGCCACGATAATCATCTGCTTTGGGATAAACTCGCTATTTCAGCAAAAGATGCTTCAGAATCTGAACGAAGAGAAATGGATAAGCTTGCAATCTCAATTGTGTTGACGTCACAAGGGATTTCCTTCTTACATGCGGGCACGGACTTTTTAAGAACAAAGAAAGGAGTGGAGAATAGTTTTGAATCCCCCGATAGCATTAATGCAATCGACTGGAGTTTGAAAACGAAAAATAAAGAAGTGTTTGAGTATGTGAAAGGTTTAATTAAAATGCGAAAGGAACATCCAGCTTTTAGAATGACTAGTGCAAAACAAATTGCTGATCATATTCGGTTCAGCAATAATTATCAAAAAGGCAGAGTGACTTATATTATCAATGGCCAGGCCCTAAAGGACCCATGGAAAAAAATAATCATATTATTTAATGGAAATACAGGCAAACGTACTGGGCTTTTGCCACCAGGCAAATGGAAAATGGCGATATGGAATAATGATTTTGTTAGAAAACCTTTAACTGAAGAAGGGGAATTTTTTATGGAAGCATATAGTTGCTCCATTTTATACCAGGAATAAACAGAATTATTTCTTTGCTGATCTGTCGACGCCTTTCCCGATCAAATAACCAATAACTGCGCCTCCAACTGCACCTCCAAGTGCCCAGACAAAATCTCCCTGTGTAGCAAAGTATAGAACCGCAACGCCAGCTATTGCGCCACCAACTGCAAATACAGAACTTGCTTTCGCCTTTGCTTTTGATTCACCCGTATTGCCGGCAGCTCTGTTTTGAAATTGTTTCAGGTGCTCTTTATGTCCTTTACGATGATGAGGTCTTGCCATTTTTATTTTCAATTTAGTGAATTAAGTTAAAAAAGAAATTGCTATGATAAAAATCAAATCTTCATAAACCTCTTTATCTTAGGTCTATCAAGTCACCAAACTAAGTATAATGAAACCGCAAATCTTTTTTAAATGTTTCCTGTTTATCTTTTTCTATTCTGCAAAATCTCTTGCTCAAATTGATAGTATTGCCGCTACAAAACCTGAAAAGATAGTAACAAAACACAGCATTAAGATCGAGAGTAAGCAAATTAACTATACTGCTACCGTTGGCACCCTTATCATTAAAAATGAGAAAGACGAACCTATTGCCTCCTTTGGTTACACAGCATATACCAAAGATGGAGAAACTGATATGGGTAAACGTCCAATTACATTTTCTTATAATGGCGGACCTGGTTCTTCATCCATTTGGTTACATATGGGTGTGATGGGCCCAAGAAGAGTAGTGGTCAATGACCCTTCACCAAATGGACCCGCACCGTATAAACTTGAAGATAATAACTATTCAATACTTGATATATCAGATATTGTAATGATGGACCCTGTCGGCACCGGGTTAAGCCGGGCTGTTGGCAAAGCAAAGAACAGTGATTTTTGGGGAGTTGATGAGGATATAAAATCTGTTAGCCAGTTTATCAGGAATTATGTGAACGATAATGAACGATGGAACTCACCCAAATATTTGCTTGGTGAAAGCTATGGTACCTTCCGTTCCGCAGGTGTTGCTGATTATTTACAGGAGAACATAGGCATTTCTGTAAATGGAATAATATTAGTTTCAAATGTTTTAGATATTCGCCAGCTTGCATTTAACCCAGGGGATGATCTGCCTTTCATTGTAAATTTTCCAACCTATGCCGCTACTTCCTGGTTTCATAATAAGATACCCAATAAACAAGCGAATCTTGATGCTTTCTTGAAAGAGGTAAGAGCATTTTCTTTTGGTGAATATGCTGAAGCATTAATGAAAGGAGATCAACTAGGCGCTGATGAAAAAGAAAAAGTTTTAAATAAACTGGCTGCCTATTCCGGACTAAATAAAGAATATTGGAGTAAAGCAAATCTTCGGGTCAATGAACCACAATTTGCCCAGGAGCTTTTACGCAGCACAGGTTTAACTATTGGTCGACTTGATTCAAGATACAAAGGCATTACACAAAATAAATTGGCAGAATATGCTTTTTATGATCCTCAATCTTCTGATATCAGCCCGGCATTTACTGCGGCATTCATGAGCTATTATACAACTGAATTAAAAGTAAGCAAGGATAAAAACTATAATACAGGTGCCTATACTTTTCCTGATTTCAAATGGAATTGGAAGCATCCCCGGGGTTATGGTTTTTTCGGCGATGCGGCTCCGCCAAATACTACACCGGATCTGTTAAATGCCATGTCAAGTAACCCGAAAATGAAAGTACTTGTGTTGAATGGTATTTATGATCTTGCTACACCTTTTGCCGGTACAGAATATACATTTGATCATATGAATCTTGATCCAAAGATCAAAGAAAACATTACGATGAAATATTATGAAGCGGGTCATATGATGTATATCCACAATGAATCAGCCGTAAAATTTAAGAAGGATGTAGCAGATTTTATAACCGGTTCCGAAAAAAAATCTTTCTGATAATAAAAAAACCGAGGCCTATTGTTTCGGATTTTTTATTACCTGTTTGATTCGCTTAGCCAATTAAACTGGCACTCAACGAAACAAGGCCCTTTTCCATAAAGGCCAATTCATATCGCGGGATGGATACAGGATGATAAACAGTGATGTACTTCTAAAGATATTGATTTCCTATTCACAAAATTTCGGGTTTACTGCACTAAGAATGGACAGCAAAACCCTTTTGAAGATATTAATCGCCGCTGGTAAATTCATTACCCTTTACTAAAGGAGATTTACTATTTTTCCCGATTATTAATATCCCTCATGACAAAACAATTGATCCTGCTTATCCTTTTAAGTGTTACCCTTCATTCTTACCCGCAGGATGTTGGTGTGTTCAAGCCCGATGCTGTAAAAAAAGAAATGATCGCTGTACAAATAACGAATACGATCAGGATCGATGGTCTTTTAAATGAAGAAGAATGGAAACTTGCAAAGCCTTCACCAAGATTTGTACAGATAGAACCGCAGCAAGGGATGCCGGCAAATTTTGAGACTGATGTAAAAGTTTTATACAATCGTCAATATTTATATTTTGGTTTTGTGTGTCATGATTCAATGGGTAAAAAAGCAATTCGTGCCACTGATTTCAGACGTGACTTTGGTATTCGAAGTCATGATCATGTTGCGTTGTCATTCGATGGTTTTAATGATACAAGAAATGCAATGGCATTAATGGCAAACGCATACGGTGTACAAAGAGACCTGCTTGTATTTGATGATATATTAACTGATGTAGATTGGGATGGACTTTGGAAAGTAAGAACTACAAGAACAGATTCAGGTTGGATAGCAGAAATTGCGATACCATGGCAAACACTTCGATATCCAAAAACAAAAGATTCATTACAACAATGGGGATTCAATGTATATCGCACAAGAAGAATGAGTAATGAAATAAGTTCTTTTTCCGGTTATCCTAGAAATTTCAGTTTTACAAGAATGGACTATGCAGGTCTGTTGAAAAATTTGC
>DASTZB010000385.1:0-7392 GCA_035764525.1 Chitinophagaceae bacterium
CCATAACCTTTTTTATAAATAATCGGGATGTTCCGGATAGACCCGTGCTTCATCGATCACCAATTCAAGAACCATTACTTTTGCCGCTCAACTTTCACTAGTGGAGAAAACAAACTTTGTTGACCAGATAAGGATTTTTTGCAGAAGCGGGCATGGCGGAGCCGGCAGCAAACATTTTGCCCGCACAAAATTCAATCCGCTGGCAGGGCCCGATGGCGGCAATGGCGGTAGAGGCGGGCACATCATCTTAAAAGGTAATCGTAATCTCTGGACATTGCTTCATCTTCGTTATTTCAAAAACGTACTGGCAGAAAATGGCGAAGGCGGCATGAAAAATAATATGAGTGGCCGCGATGGAAAAGATATTTATATCGAAGTGCCACTGGGTACCATCATAAAAGATGAAGAAACAGGTGAGAAAGAAGCAGAGATCATGGATGATGGACAGGAAGTGATCTGGCTAAAAGGCGGTAAAGGTGGTTTGGGCAATTCAAATTTTGCAACCGCAACTAACCAGGCTCCTGAATATGCACAACCCGGTTTGCCAGGAGTAGAAGGATGGAAAGTGCTTGAATTAAAAGTATTGGCTGATGTTGGATTAGTTGGTTTTCCCAATGCAGGTAAATCAACATTGCTTTCTGTTATTACAGCAGCAAAACCAAAGATCGCCGATTATGCTTTCACCACTATCAATCCGCAATTAGGAATTGTTGAATACCGCGATGGAAAAAGTTTTTGCGTTGCCGATCTTCCCGGTATCATTGAAGGAGCAGCGGAAGGCAAAGGATTGGGTCATCGTTTTCTTCGTCATATTGAACGTAATCCTGTATTGCTTTTTTTAATTCCTGCCGACAGCAATGATCATAAAAAAGAATTTGAAATACTTGTAAGTGAGCTGGAAAAATATAATCCTGAATTATTGCATAAGCAATTCATCATAGCCATCAGTAAAAGTGAAATGCTTGATGAAGAGTTGGTGACGGCGATCGAAAAAGAATTACCAACAAATATCCCGCATGTTTTTATATCTTCTTTTACACAGAAAGGATTGATCCAATTGAAAGATCTCTTGTGGGCGACATTGAATCAATAGATTCAAATTCACTTGTGTTCCCAAACAATATTTAAGGTCCCAACCTCTAACTTCAACTATGCGGCAACAAATTAATTAATCCTGACGGCAGTTCCTGTGGCAACCACCATCAGCATACTTCCGTTGGCGCCGACAGTTTCAAAATCAAGATCGATACCAACCACCGCATTCGCACCAAAACCTTGAGCTTTCTGAATTAATTCCTGCATGGCGTTTTGTTTGGCTTCGTCAAGCACTTTTTCATAGGTGCCACTCCGCCCTCCAAAAAAATCACGAAGGCCGCCAAGAATATCTTTAAAAAAATTGGCCCCGATTATTACTTCAGCGGAAACTACTCCGAAGTATTGTTCGATATTTCTTCCTTCGATATTAGGTGTGGTGGTTGTTATCATTTTATTTATTTTTTAGCTTATAAAAATAATAAGATTTATCTATGGTTATCATTTGTTCCATCTATTTTTTAACTTAGGTTTGTTCTGATAAAATTTAACGTATGAAAAAGCTGTTATTCACGTCCATTTTTTCTGTCATTTTTCTTTTACAGTCAATAGCCGATGAAGGTATGTGGTTGCCGTTATTGCTCGGCCAGCAAGTGTACAATGATATGGTGAAAAAAGGATTAAAACTTTCTAAAGAACAACTGTATAGCATCAATAAACCATCGATCAAAGATGCTATTGTTATTTTCGGAGGCGGGTGTACCGGCGAGATCGTTAGTTCGGAAGGCCTGATCTTTACTAATCATCACTGTGGCTATGATGCGATCACTGCCGCCAGCACTATTGAACACAATTATCTTCGTGATGGTTTTTATGCAAGAGTGAAAGCTGATGAAATTCCATCTGGTATTTCGGTTCAATTTCTTTTACGAATTGAAGATGTAACTCAAATGATGATGGATTCATTAAAAGGGTTAGCCGGAGCTGACAGGATACAAAGACAAATGAGGGCCCTCAATAATCTGAATACAAAATTTTCTGATGCTTCGCAAAATATTGAAGCGAGGATCAGCAATCTCTTCAAAGGCAATCAATATTTGCTTTTTGTTTATCAACGTTACAAAGATGTCCGTCTTGTTGGCGCACCACCAGAAAGTGTTGGAAAATTTGGCGGCGACACTGATAATTGGGAATGGCCCCGCCATACTGGTGATTTTTCCGTTTTTCGTGTATATATGAGTAAGGATGGAAAGCCGGCTGAGTATAGTGAAGAGAATATTCCGTTAAAACCAAAATGGTTCTTACCAGTATCAATTAAAGGTTTTAAAGATGGTGACTATACAATGATCTATGGATATCCTGGCAGTACCAATCGTTATGAAACTTCTTATGGTGTAAAATTGAAAACAGATATTGAAAACCCGACATTGGTGAAGCTGCGTGATGCCAGGCTGAAATTTATGTTTGAAGAAATGAAAAAAGATCCGGCAATCAAATTGCAATTGGCATCCAGTTATGCAAGTATTGCTAATTACTGGAAATTTTATGATGGAGAAACAAAACAATTATTGAAATATGATGTGTATGGGCAAAAGAAAAAAGCAGAAGAAGCTTTTATCAATTGGGCCAAAGACAAACCGGGTTATTCTACCATTTTTGAAGAATGGGGAATAGCTTATGATGCATGGCGGCCTTATGCCAAGCACAGGATCTATTTAACCGAAGGAATGAATAACTATTTTTTGCTTGGTTCACCACTGCTCACCTTTGCAGCCAGCCTTCAACCGATTGAAATTGCATTGGTACAGCAGGGAAAAAGTGCTGCTGAGATAAAAAAGGCATTAGCTGATGCCGTAAAAGCAAGAGAAGCGTTTCTTAAAAGCGAGAACAAAGTTTCTGATGAAAAAATACTGGGGTATATAACCATGATGTTCTATAATGATATTGACAAGCAACAGCACCCAATAGATTTTTATCGAACACAAGTAGAGGCGTGGGGTAAATTAAATGATGAACAAACATTTTATACCTATGCAAAACATGTTTTTGAAAAGACAATGATCTTTGATGATGCAAAATGGAATGCATTCATTAAAAATCCTGACGGTAATGTGCTGCAGGATGATCCGGCTTATGCACATGCAACTGCTTTTCTTATCAATTATAAAAGCAAGTACGAAACAAAATATCAGCAGTTTGCTACACGAAATGCAGAATACGCCAGGATGTATTTGAAAGGGATTAGGGAAATGGATACGGTAAAAGCAAAAATGATGTACCCGGATGCAACATTTACGATGAGAGTGAGTTTTGGAAATGTAAAAAGCTATCGGCCGAGAGATGGTGTGTTCTATGATTATGTATGCACCATGAAAGGCGTTCTTCAAAAATACAAGCCGGGTGATTACGAGTTTGATCTGCCTGCAAAAGAAATTGAGCTTGCTAAGAAAAAAGATTTTGGCCCGTATGCAGATAAGCTAAAAAAAGACCTGGTTGTTTGTTTCATTACTACCAATGATATTACCGGTGGCAATTCCGGCTCGCCGGTGATAGATGCCAATGGCAATCTGCTGGGACTTGCCTTTGATGGTAACTACGAAGCGCTGAGTCATAAAATTGCATTTGACAAAGATCTGAACCGCACAATTTGCGTAGATGTTCGCTACATACTTTGGTGTATTGATAAGCTCGGCGGTGCTTCTAATATCATTAATGAACTCAAGCTTGTAAAATAGTTTTTCGAGGTTAAAGCCAATACCGGTTCTTCCTCTACATATAGCAATGGGCCTGGCCGTGAAATAACATAGAATAGGATAAACAATATTTACTTAACATTGCATCACAACTTTTCTTGTGAAATCATTGCAAAATGCTTTTATTATTTTTTTCTTACTCAATAGCGGTTGCGTGTTTGCGCAGGTAAAATTCAGCCTTGCCACTGATATTTCTATATTGCACAATTTTGATGAGCAACAAAAATTCACCGTAATTGGACAAACCGTCTTACCTCAGTGGCATTTTGATAAAAAAAGCACCATGTACGCATGGCTTACTTATCATTCCAATGGAAAATATAAAAATTCTCTTACGGCTACTGCAAAATCCCCAGCCACTCAACCACAAACCATCTCTTTTGTTAATCAATCTGAAATGCGGTTGCGTCAGATTTCTATTGGCTATAAAAGATACTTCATCGGTGGTTTTGATAATCTTGAAAAATTCAATCTATATGCGGCTGGCGGTTTTGGATTGATCTTTGGCTCTGTTTCCAATACCTTTTCACCCAATATAGACACTGCTTTGTATACTATACAAAATAATATTGTAAGTGGCACCGGCGATTTTAAAAGGTTGACATTTGATATAACCGGTGGTGTTGAATTCCCCGTTTCGTATGAGCTCTATATATATTCGGAAATAAGGATGCATATTCCTATGACCGATTATCCAAGCAATTATCTTGTGAAAAATTCAAATGCCCCATTTCTTGGCGGGATCAATTTGGGCATTAGAGTTTTATTTGCCGCTGACCAGTAAAATTTATTTCATGAAAGAGAAACAGATCATCTCGCAGGTTGAGATCTATAAACTGCGCATGCCTTTAATTGAGCCATTCATTACTTCCCTGGCTTACGAAACACATGTGGAAAATGTAATCGTAGTGATAAGAACAGAATTCGGGATCACCGGCTTTGGTGAAAGCAGTCCCTATATGCCCGTGAATGGCGAAAGTATTGATACTTGTTTTATCGTAGGACAATATTTTGCCAAACTGTTAAAAGGTGCAAATGCATTGAAGCTGAAGGATCATCTTGCTGCCATGGATAGATTGATCTATGCAAATACAAGCATTAAAAGTGCATTTGATATTGCCTTGCATGATATCATTGGCCAGCACAAACAAGTACCGCTTTATGAATTGTACGGAGGTAAAAACAATAAAGAATTAGTAACTGATTATACCGTGAGCCTTGACAATGCAGAAAAGATGGCGGCAGATGCATTGAAAATAAAGGATAAGGGTTATCCGTCTATAAAAGTTAAGCTGGGTGAATCAAAGAAAAAAGATGTAGAAAGAATAAGAATGATACGCGAAGCTGTGGGTAATGAAATTCCTCTTCGTATTGATGCCAACCAGGGCTGGAGTGTGAAGGAAGCGATCGAAACATTAAATGCACTTGATGTATATGATGTTGAACATTGTGAAGAACCCATACCCAAATGGAATTTTATGCAATTAAGAAAAGTGAAAAAGAAAAGCCCGATACCAATAATGGCAGATGAAAGTTGCGGCGATGCACATGATGCAGCTAGATTACTTAAGCTGAAAGCATGTGATATGTTTAATATAAAAGTTGGAAAGGCCGGCGGTGTGTATAATGCCTATGAAATTGTAAAGCTGGGTGATAAAGCAAAAATGCATATGCAGGTCGGGGCTTTCCTTGAGTCAAGATTAGGGATGACGGCTTCAGCGCATCTTGCTCTCTGCAGTGATCATATTGTTCATTGTGATTTTGATACCCCGCTTATGTTTTCTGAAGATATTGTTACCGGCGGATTAACTTATCATGCAAATGGTGTGATGAAAGTACCTGATGCCCCGGGATTGGGAGCAAGTATTGATCAGTCGCAATTGGATAAATTGGAGAAGGTTATTATTTGATTTAGTAACTTTTGGTTATGAAACCATTAATAACCTTAAAACCGCTTCAGCACCGGGGTAGTGAGCATATAGGGATTCTTTATAAAAACAATTTAGCCCTGAATATCCTGATTAGAAGTAAAGCCGGTGGTAAGTGGAGTCAAACACACCGTTGCTGGTACATTCCTCTTAGCCGCGAAACATATAACAAATTAAAAATGGCATTGAAAGGACTTGCCACAGTTGAAAATGGCGAGTTAAAAAAATATCTTGAGGAAAAAAATAATCCTGCTGCAAAAAAAGTTAGTTCCTCCAAAGTAAATAATGCTTTATTGGGAAAAGAGACAAGTCATATGAAACCGGCAGCCGGGATCTCCAATATAAATAAGCATGTAATATCTGATATGGTAAAGCATCTGCAGCTGAAAGGGTACAGTTCATCAACTACGAAAACCTATACTAATGAAATTGCTGTTTTTTTAAGAACAATAAAAGATCATTCAGCAGATGAGTTTTCTACAAAGCGATTGAAAGATTATCTCAGTTATTGTGCAGCTACATTGAAGCTAACAGAAAATACATTGCATAGCCGGATGAATGCCTTAAAGTTTTATTATGAACAGGTATTGAATCGCCCCCGTTTTTTTTGGGAAATACCGCGGCCAAAAAAACCGATCCAGTTACCGAAGGTGCTGAACAAAGAAGAAATCGCATTACTGTTAAGAGCGATCGAAAACCTTAAACATAAAACGATGCTTATGCTGGCATATAGTTGCGGCCTACGGGTTAGTGAAATAACCGCCTTGAGGCTGACTGATGTGGACGAAAACAGGAGATTACTGATTATCAGAAGAGGAAAAGGGAAAAAAGACAGGGTGATAAGCCTAAGTCCTGCTATGTTGATCATACTGAGAGATTATAAAGAAAAGTATAAACCGGCTGATTATTTTTTTGAAGGACAACGTGCAGGCTCTTCTTACAGTATCCGTAGCCTCGAATCAATAATACATACGGCAAAAGAAAAAGCAGGCATTAAAAAAGCAGGTAGTATGCATATGTTAAGACATAGCTTTGCCACTCACTTGCTTGACAAAGGAACTGATGTGGTATTTATTCAAAGACTTTTGGGTCATAATGATATCAAAACTACATTGCGTTATCTGCATGTAACCAATAAGGATATTCTGAATATATTGAGCCCATTAGAAGACATAAAAGACCTGATTGGATAGTTGTATTGTCGCAAGTTTTAATATCTTGCTAAAACCAATTGAACTCTCTGAGAATCAGAGTGACAATTTTTTGAACATGGCAAAAAAGGTTTCGTAAATTGCGATAATACACACGTTAGCGGCTATATTATGAAGACCCTACTTCTAACAATAACTTTATTGACATCTTCTTTTTTTGCAAAAGCAAATATGGATTGTATTTGGACAAGTCACAAAGCTGGCATAACAATTAGTTATGTTGCCGCTTGCAATTTTGGAAATCAATCTACAGTTGACAGTGTTCTAAAAATCATTGTCACCCAGTTAAACAGACAGGACACAAGTTTGAAAATACTTGTCTTACTAAATCACAGGCAACTTAGTTTTCCAGACGCCAATTTTGCAAATTTTTTCTCAATCGGGTTTGATACATTAAGGGAAATTGATAACGATTATATTTTTGATTACTATTGGAACCAAGAATCCATTTCGACAGGAAAGAATAGT
>DASTZB010000386.1:0-3110 GCA_035764525.1 Chitinophagaceae bacterium
ACGTTTTACGTCTCATTTACACTTCTTTACTATTAAAAAGCTCCAGGGTAGTTGACGCCCGATAACTTTACTTTATTCTTTCACCAAATAAAGTATAGTCATGAAAATCTTTAGCCGTGCGTTTTTGCTCCTTTTTCTATACCCCTTTGTGTTTCCAATTACGGATAGTCAGCAAAAACTAAATAAAAATAAGCCAGGGGTTGCAAACATCGTTTTTAAATCTGCTGATGGCGGACAAACATGGCAAGACATTAGCGAAGGACTGCCCGGAGATAAGCTGGAGGGTAGTCTTTTTGTAAATGATCGTGGGTTCTATTTACGTACCGGCAATTATATATATCACAATAAACCAAACAACAAGGCGCCTTTTTGGGAGAAAGAGATTTTCCCTGACGAACATAGCAACATTGCCCCTGGTAAGTCCGGGATATTTGCATACGATTACCACCAGGGTCAGTTTCGGCAAAAAATAAACGGATCGAATGAATGGTCGCCTATATACGAGAATTTTCAGTTGAAAGGGATAATCGACGTTTTTGAAACTGCCGGAGGCACTGTTTTCATCGTTTGCGACCGCGGCCGCGGCCTTTTTAGATCCCCTGACAATGGAAAAAACTGGAAAGAAGTTACTCGCGGCGTATGGAAATTGGTAGAGTCAAACGGTGTGCTGATGGCGAACAGCATCAATGGGATAATAAGATCGACCGATGATGGCGAAACTTGGGAGACTGTGATCAGTGAGGGCGGTGTGGGCATCGCTATAGAACGAATCAAAGGTGGATTCGCTGCTATCACTTTCAATACACAGTCGGACACCAGGAGAGTGCGAACTTCCTACGACGGTGGTAAAACCTGGCAAGCCATCGATGCCGATCTTCCACCAAGTATGAAGATTTCCTCCATTATCCAGGTGGATGATTATTTCTTTTGTGGTCATCCCAACGGCATTTACCGATCAAGAGATAAGGGGAAAACATGGCAATTGATACTTCCTTCAATAGAAAATAAGGTTTTCAATTTATCTGTTTCAGGCAATGTGATTTATGCCATACCCAGTGCGGGAGGATGTTGAAAAATCAGGTTAACATTCATCTGTCGTATAAAATTACCGCAGATGGCAGATATGATTAGTTCTGTGCAAGCTGAAATAAAATAAAAAATTAAAAAAAATGAAAAAAAGTATAATGATATTGATGTTGGTGACAACAGGATTTTTTTGCACTGGGCAAAGCAGTACAGATTCTGTTTATGTAGGAACTTCGGATTCGACAAAAAATCTCCAAAGACAAAAACCATTGACTAATTATAATGAAGAATATGTAGATACTAAATATGAGTATACTGATCCCACAGGCAGGGGTATTATAATACAGAGCAGTTTTCCAAAAAGTGGAACTCATTACACCGATCCTACTGGTAAGGGATACATTTATGCTGTGTTTTGGACCCGGATAGTTAATGAAACAGATAATCCCTGCGAAATGACAATTGAATTTCCTGTGGAATCATCTGAGTTGCCGTTTGCTCCGGGTGTTTATTATAGACTCTTTTTTCCTCCCGATACAATGACAATTGAGAAAGGACCATTGTATGATTATGGTCTGGATTTAAAATCTTCCTTGGACAATAGTATTTCTAAACCATCTTCTTTGAAACGAACTATAGGTCCGAAAGAATCAAGTGCTTTCTATGTCGTAACTCTTTCCAATAAAGGAGTAAATGGTACATTGCGAACAGGATTTAGTTTAAAAGAACAAGATCTTTTTTATAGGATCAATAAAACTGAAATTCATTGTGGCAAAATTAATTTGAAAAAATTGACGTTACGGAATTAAACATAAAGCCAGCACACAACATTCGGTTTCCGTCCGCCCGGGGTCTTGCCCCATAGCCAGTACAACATGATTGAATGAAGAGAGTAGCATCTTTCTTTCATAGTTCTTCGCAGCAACAACAAAAAATAAATTAACTTTCTGTTCATAACAAGCACCAACGAAAAATGGAAGTTCATCACCATGCTCACACACCCAGAAAAAAATGGACACATTATTTCTGGGAATTTTTAATGTTATTCCTCGCTGTGTTCTGTGGTTTTTTAGCTGAGAACCAACGGGAGCACATGATAGAACATCAAAAAGAAAAGGAATATATCAGATCTTTTGTTGAAGATCTGAAACAGGATACGGCTCAACTAAAAAAGATCCTTATTTCATTTGAAGAAAAGCTTCGCTTTAGAGACAGTCTCCTGGATGAATTAGGAAACCCCAATATTTTTAGAGGCTCTTCGAGAGCTTATTACTTTTTTGAAAAGAGCAGGCATTTTCCTGATTTTATTTACACTGACAGAACTATCCAGCAGTTAAAAAACAGTGGTGGAATGCGTCTTCTCAGAAATAGATCAGTGTCAGATGGCATTGTGGATTATGATTCGAAAGTCAAGACAATTTTTATAGCACAGCAACAACTTAATAATATTGGGCTAACATATGGACTTGAAAAAAGTAAACTCTTCCAGGCTCGTTTGATGGATATTTCCAATAACGGATTTCAAAACCCAGATATCCCTTTACTTACTCAACAACAAAACGATGTAGAGGAGTTTTATAATAACATGAATGATCAGAAACAATTCTTTACCTATTTAAAAGGACTTGACATGGATCTACTGGTAAGAGGAACAGACTTGATCGATTTTATTAAAAAAGAATATCACTTGAATTAAATTTTATGGAAGTACATGCACATTCACATACTGAAAGAAAAAAATGGACGCATTATCTCTGGGAATTTTTAATGTTGTTCCTTGCGGTATTCTGTGGTTTTTTAGCTGAGTATCAACTAGAGCATAAGATTGAAAAAGACAGGGAAGAACAATTTATCAGTTCCCTTGTATCAGATCTGAAAGATGATACGATTAGCATATCAAAACAAATTGAGAATGTCCAAACCGGGATAATATATTTTGATTCATTAAGTGTTTTGTTGCAATCACCCGATTTGGCCAGAAAACACTGGGAATCTATTTATTATACGGCCAGGTTAGGTGTACGACTAACACCGCTGGTAAATAACAACAGAACCATTGATCAGCTAAAAAATTCAGGCGGCTT
>DASTZB010000387.1:0-4647 GCA_035764525.1 Chitinophagaceae bacterium
ATTGAATCTTTGAATATCGCAGCGGCCGCCTCAAGCGTTGTAGTCTTTCCAATCATTTGCTTTATCTGCTCCGCCTTCTTTTTGTCGATAAGTATTTTTTCAACGCTGGGTGTACCGGCTACTCCTGTCATGGGCGAGCCAGGAATTCCTGCTCTTGCTATATGTGCGGGCTGGGTGCCTTCTTTTAAAACATCAGTCACGACTGCAACGATGTATTTATATCCCATTTGTGCATCCCCAATTCTTTCCTGCTTTATCACGTCACCTTTATCCGCCTTATAGATCTCTCTTACAAGTGTGCGGCAAGGAACTATCTGTCCAAATGCCCCTCCTGTCAATCGCTGATCGACGTCCTGGATTGATATGTCGTTAGGGTCTATATTTCTTGCTTCGAATTTTTGATTGCGTCCATTTGATTTCGCAATGTTGGCATTAAAGGATTTCAGATCGCGGCTTTCGCTTACAAACTTACTGGCGTCTTCAAGAACAACTCGTTCTGTTTCGTCGCTTGCAATTATATTTTTTGCGAAATAGGCTACTTTATAATGAGGTTGAAAATTTTTCTGATCAAGTATTTCTATGAGATGATAGCCAAAAACTGTTTTAACTATTTTTTTATCTCCTATTTTTCCTTCGAAAGAGAAATCATTGAACTCTTTTACCATTTGGTTGATAGTAAAATAATTTGTTGCCGGGTTACTGGGGTTGGATAATAACCCCCCTTTTACTGCGCTACCCTGATCGCTTGAATACTTTACCGCCAGGGAGTCGAATCTTGCGCCCCCTTTTATTGCTACATCAATGCTATCGATTCTTTTTTTTGCAGTCGAGTCATCCATGATTTGCTGATTGGTCTGTGGATTGAATGTTGGAATTAGAATATGCCTGGCTTTTACGGAATCCGGCATCGATCTAACATCTATCAACTTTGCCAACACATAAGTATGTTGATCAAGGTAAGGACCATAAACTGCCCCTTTGGAAAGCGCAAATATGCTATCCTTGACCGGAACCTGGATCTGGGATTTTCCATTATAGCCATCAAAATATTGTATGCTGCTACCATAACGGGCAAGAAATTTTACCGGTGTTGTATCGGCAGCAAACTCTGTTTTCAGATCCTCAACGTTCTTCCTAATTATTGCTGAATCCTCAGATCTTGGTGCTGCATCAAATATTGTATAAGCAATGCTGCGGCTTTCTGTTTGCCTGAACTGATCCTTATGTTTACTTACATATTCTTCGATCTCTTTATCAGATATCTTAATTGTACTGTCAGGTATTTTTGAATACGGATAACTAACAAATGAAACTTTTGCTAATTCTGCGGCTTCTGCATTTTGTTTTTCAACATACCATTTAGGATAATATACAGAATTGGTAAGAATCGAATTGTATTTCTCCAACTTGCGGTTATACTCCATAGCCGCGAGATAACCTTCCAATTGATCTCTTTCAACCTGGTTCGGGCTTCTTCTTAACTGGTTGATCGCATTTTGGGCGGCCGCGCCGTCATAATTTCCCTGCTGATCAGAAAAGCGCTGTTTAAGTTCTTGAGGAGGATTTTGTCCAAACAGGTAATCAGTAAATTCTTTTTTACCAACGTCAATCCCAACTTCTTTAAACTGAGATGTCATAATGATCTCTTCCACCTCCTGGTTCCATAAGCCTTCGGCTGTTTGGTGCTTTTGTTCTTCAGTATATTCCTGCTGTTGTTGTTGAGCGGCGGCCTGTTGCTGATCGTCTCTTGCTTTTAGTTTGGTTTCAAAACTGATGTAATCAATTTTTTTTCCATTCACCGAACCCAGTGTTGTTGTATTTCCTCGTCCCATTCTATTCTTTGCCTGGAAATAGTCCGTAAGGATAAATCCTAAAAGCGCTAATGCAATAGCTATTACTGCCCACTTTGCATACTTTTCACGAATGCTCTGAATAACTGACATAATAATATTATAGGGTTATAAAAAGGAGGGCAAAAATAGGGGAAAAACTGTGGAAAATCAGGCTTTATTTGATGGGTTTTATTCCGCCGCTGACGGGCTGCCGGACAGAAGCGATTACCCCCGCTGAAGCCCTGTGCATGGATTTTGTGGCGGAGTAAAAGCGGATGGCCGGAACCGTAGCTCAATGTTTGCAATGTTGCTGATAGCCCATCATATCTTTGGCCCTCCTGCAAGGTTCATCTCTTTAATAAGATGTTTTGCTTCGGCAAACTTGTCAATAATGAATAAAACATAGCGGATATCAACCATAATGTTGCGGCAGATCGACGGATCATAATTTATATCGCTCATTGTTCCTTCCCATACCCGGTCAAAGTTGAGTCCAATAAGGCGACCATAGGCATCAAGCGCCGGGCTGCCACTATTGCCACCTGTTGTATGATTGGCAGCGATAAAACAAACCGGCAATTTGCCACCAACAGCATAAGGGCCATAATCTTTGTTTTGATAAAGGGTTCTTAGTTTCGCGGGAACATCAAACTCGTAGTCTCCGGGTATATATTTTTCCATTACCCCGTCGAGATACGTATAAAAATCATATCGCACAGCATCTCTTGCTTCGTAGCCCTTGACATTTCCGTAAGTGATGCGTAAAGTACTGTTGGCATCAGGATAAAATTTCTTTTCTTTAAATACATCTATTTGCGCCTGCATGTATGTTCGTTGCAATTTGTTGATGTTTGCCTGGATCTCATTCAGCCTTCCTTGTATCTGCGATTGGTAAGTTCTTAAAATATCATTGTATAATTTGATGGCATTGTCATTACGGATATAGTTTATTACATCACTGGTTGATTGTTGCAGTTTATCATTTAGTGCTTTCGCGTTTAGTATACTTGTTTCTCTATAGATATTCTCTGCAAGTTTATCAAAATCTCCTGCCGCTGACATTGCTTTTTCTTTCATCATCGGCGATACGCTTCCTTTTTCCTGGTCCGTTATGTACATATTCATTAGTGCAGCAAAAAGTTTTTTGTCAACTTCGGTATTGTGTTCAGGGAAAAAGCCGGCGAGAAAATCCATTACGTCTTTCTTCCTTCTTGTATAAGCCGCTTCGCCCCCCTCTTCAAAAGCATTAACAAGTGAAGTAAGTTGTCCTGCCACCGTAAACAATTCTATTTTACTTATGATCTCATTAAAATAATCTCTTGCATAACCATAGGGTTTTATTTCTGCATAAGCATTATTCAAATCCTGTAAGGTGTTTGCATAGTTTGTTTTCCATTGAGGATTTGCCAACACTCTTTTTTGAAATTCTGCTTCGTATGCTTTCTTTTTACTTACTGCATCTGTTCTTGTAAGACCAAGCACTTCCCCTTTCCATTTCTTATAGTTGTTTTCAACTCCTGCGTATTTTGAAGCATATTGAATTTTTATCTGCTCATCTTTTCTCATAAATCCGTCCATTATGCCTAAGGCTTTTTCGCGAATAGAAATTTTTGCAGGATCGTTCACTGTTATTATTTGCTCAACAGCAGAGGCCGGTAAATATTCTGTTGTTCTTCCTGGAAAACCAAAAACCATGGTGAAATCTCCTTCTTTTACACCATTCAATGAAATGGTCAATGATTTTTTTGGAGTGTATGGAATATTATCGGGTGAATATTTTGCAGGTTTATTGTCTTTGCCGGCATAAATACGAAACAAAGAGAAATCTCCTGTATGGCGTGGCCACATCCAATTATCGGTATCCTTTCCAAAATTGCCAATAGCAGAAGGCGGCCCACCAACCAGGCGAACATCATCATATCTCTCCGTGATAAAAAGAAAATATTGATTGTTTTCAAAAAATCCGCGGATCATCGCTTCCTGGTAGCTCTCTTTTTTTGCAGCTTTCCTTACCGCGTCAATGTTCTTATCAACCTCTGATTGTCTTTCTCTTTCACTCATGGTTTTTGTAACACCATTCAATATTTGTTTTGTAACCTCTTCAATTCTTATAATAAATGTTACAAATAGCCCCGGATTAGGAAGCTCTTCGCTGTTGCTCATTGCCCAGAAGCCATCTCTTATATAATTATGCTCAAGTGTTGAATGGTTTTGTATGGCGTCAAATCCGCAATGATGATTAGTAAGTAATAACCCTTTGTTTGAAATAATTTCGCCGGTGCAGAAGCCCCCAAGGCTTACAATAGCATCTTTTAAACTTCCGCTGTTAATACTATAGATATCTTTTGCGCTTATCTTCATCCCAAGACCCTTCATTTCCTTTTCATTCAATTTTTCCAATAAAAAGGGAAGCCACATGCCTTCAGTGGCAAAAGAAATTGCGGAGTACAAAAAGAATATTACAGCAAACAGAAGCTTATTAATGTGTTTCATATAATGAATTTGAGATTCGTAAAGTTAGTTTTTTTAAGTTCTCTTGCTGTGTTCCTGGTTTTTGATACAAGGTTCAATCTTTTTCTCCCCAAAAGGATGTTGGCAAAAGATATTTCATGTTAATAACAGTTGGTGAAACGTTAGTATGAAACAGAAAGATTGGATGCTTGAAAGCTCATAACCAAAAACTAAGAACTGTTAGTGTTCGTTGTTCTCAGTTAATTCATATTCTATCCACCTGCTCTTTTAAATTTTTGGTACCGGTTTTTTCCAGAAATAGGTATTCACAACTGTGTGGATATAATGGTGGGATACGCCGTAG
>DASTZB010000388.1:0-6911 GCA_035764525.1 Chitinophagaceae bacterium
ATTTCTTAAACCGAGATTATAACGATAAAGCGGAGCATTGAAAAAACTAACTTCATTTACAGCAATGTTTCTGAGTTCGTCAGAGAATAAGTTTCCAGAGAGAATATATTTTTTATAAAAGTTATACTCAATGCCAATACCCCAACCGACTGATTTTATTTCCTGGCCGGAGTTCTGCCTATAAGTTAAACTATTGCTGCTAAAGCTTGAATAAACCTGCCAGTTTGCATTATTATTAGCTGCCTGAACTACAGTTTGGTTAATCAGGAAGTTTTCATACCTGCTATAATAGAAATATGCGTCGACCAATAGTTTTTTCGCAATAAGGCCTCTATAACCAATTTCATAAGATTTTACTGTTTCAGGTGTAATCTCATTAAATGCCGCAACTTTCAAACGACTTGAATCGGCCAATGCATGGGCTCTGTAGTCGAGTACGCTTTCAATCGTGTAACCAGGTCTCGCCGTCGAATTTAACTGATAAAAGGTTTGAAATTCTGGTAAGCTGCCAATAAGGTAATTTGTGCCGCCGCCCAATTTTAAACTGATATATTGATCTTGGTTGACCGGAAATCGGTAAGCACTTTGATAAGAAAGCCGGATAAAATGATCTTTTGCAGCTTGTATAACAGCAGCGATACGAGGAGTGAACTTGCCATCAAAATTGGTTTGCTTATCATACCTGCCAGATGCGGTTAAAGTCAAAATATCTTTAAATAGTTTTTTCTTTAACTGTATATATCCTCCCGTTTCGTTCACTTTAATTGAACCAGTAGTATCTGAAAAAATTGTTCCTTTTGAATCTAGGACCCACTGTTTCCATTGAGCACCTATTGTCAATTCTACCACGTTGGAAAAGTCTAATGCATCAGAAAGATTCAATTGGCCTTCTGCGGCCCACAGATCAGATCTATCAAGAAATTTTGAGCCCCCTGGTTTATTTACGGGGGTTGCTTTTATATTATTTGAAGCTGTTATAAATTGTGACGTGCCCGGTAAAAACCGTGGAGAACCTGATATGGCAGCACCGGTATATGGATTAACGGTACCATAATCAAAAATTTGTCTCAATGAATTATGGGTGGTTAAATCAGATTGATCGGGTAAAATCCCCAGTCCCATATTTCGTTTGAGTTCAGAAAAAGTTCCAATATATTGAGGGAACCAAACCGTACCACTTGGTCGTGCAGCTTCATTTAAAAATGACCCGACTGCATCACCAATATAAGACCCACCGGCATTTTCTTGCGTTGTATAGGCTCTCACAAACCAGTCTCTTGCTTTGAACTCAAGTTTATGTTGGCCGATCTTAAAATCTTTAAGTGAGTAACGGTTGGCACCTGTGTAAACAGAAGTACCTGTACCAAAATAAGAATTCCAGGAGGCCTCAATATGATCATTTATTTTCCAATGAATGCCACCGGTGAATTTTACATTTAATGTATTATAATCAACAAGATCTTCCTCATTATAGCCGGTTCTCGTAACACTTGCACCATTATAGTATCCATTTTTTTTCCCATTATAGAAGGGGAACATTTGCAGAGCAGCTGCCTGAGCAGCTCCAGCTGCTGTTGCCCCACCCAAAGGTAAAATCAAATTATAAATTGACTGAGCCCATGTATCTCGCTGTGCATTCGTCGGATAAACAGGGTTACCGTTCGCCGCCCAATATGCATTCGAATAGTTCACAATATCAAAAAGATTTCCCGTGGCACTCAGAAGTCCTCGTCTTATCTGGTCCTGAACATAGAATGAGAAAGCATCCATATTAATGCTTGTTTCATCGCCATACGTGTTAATGCCGTTATAGTCCGAATTATTGGTACGGTTACCGCCCGAAGCATGAAATAAGCCATCTGCAGCTAACGTTTTATTGCCATAGTCTTCTGCCTGCCAATCAGCACCCTTCAAGATCTCACCAGTAATTTTGAAGGCAACCTTATTATTGATTGCCTTTGCCCATCGTAGTGACCAATTGTAATATGGTTGTGCAGTTCTTTGCTTGCCATCTGCATGCATTATACCCTGTTTCATGTTAAAACTCAGCCCCTGGTATTTAAAGGGATTTTTGCTGGATATAAGTACCGTTCCGTTCATACCTCCTGATCCATATAATGCAGAAGAAGCACCAGACAGGATTTCGACATTATCTACATCTAATTCCGTCAAACCAACGATAGCACTCACAGAAAAATTAAGTCCAGGCGCTTGGTTATCCATACCGTCTACCAATTGATTCAAACGAGTATTTCCACTGCTAACAAAGCCTCTTGTGGTAATTGTACGAAAGGTCAGGCTTGCCGTATGTACATCCACTCCTTTAAGATTAGCTAAGGCTTCATAATAATTCGGTGCAGCAGCATTTCTTAGAGCTGAACCACCAAGTCTTTCAATAGTAACAGGAGCTTCCAGGATCCTTTGTTGTGAACGGACAGCAGCAACAACAACTTCCTGGCCGAGTGCTGAAACAGATACAAAATCAATTTCTAGTGCGGAAGAAGCATTACTAACTTCTACTTCTTTTGATTCGAAACCAACCGAGGTAAATACTAAGGTCAGGGGCAATTTTGCTGAAGTAGAAAAAGAAAAGGCACCTTTATCATCAGTGTAGGTGCCGGAAGAAGATCCTTTAATAACAACTGATACGGCGGGCACTCCTTCTTTCGAGATGGAATTGCGGACAGTTCCGCTGATGGTTACGGTTTGCGCCAAAGCTTGAAGAGAAAATAATACAGTAATCAGGCAAGCAGCCGTAAAGCGCAGGCTTTTACTCATATTAGGTAATTTTGGTTTTCGAAATTGTGATGGAAAAGTAAGAATAGTAATTTGGATGTAAAAATCTAATTTTTAGACACTAAGGATAAGTTGTTGAAATCTTAAACAACTCGTAATTGGGCAAATTTTCTCACCTGTTTACTTTCGGGCATGGCTAATTTCAACTTCCCAAATCAAAGAAGTTTTTATAAAGGAAAAGTAAGAGATGTTTATTTCATCAGTAATGATTGGCTGGTGATGATCGCTTCCGATCGTATCTCGGCTTTCGATGTCATTCTACCCCGCCCTATTCCATTCAAAGGCCAGGTGCTTAATCAAATTGCAGCCTACATGCTTGGCAAAACAAATGATACTTGTAAGAATTGGTTGGTTGATGTGCCTGCTCCCAATACTTCTATTGGAAGAAAATGTGAGCCATTTAGAATTGAAATGGTAGTCCGTGGTAATCTGGTCGGTCATGCATGGCGAACTTACAGTTCAGGAAAAAGAATTTTATGTGGCGCAACAATGCCCGATGGTTTAAAAGAAAATGATTTTTTTCCCGAACCCATCATTACTCCTTCAACAAAAGCCGATGCGGGTCATGATGAAGATATTTCTCCGGATGAAATAATTGAAAAAGGATTGGCCACAAGAGATGAATGGACCCAACTCAGTCAATATGCATTTCAACTTTTTGAAAAAGGAAAAGCAATTGCTGCAAAAAGAGGATTGATACTGGCTGATACCAAATATGAATTTGGAAAATTAAATGGCGAGATCTGTTTAATGGATGAAATACATACTCCTGATTCTTCCCGCTATTTTTATGCAGATGGTTTTGAAGAAAGGCAACAAACCGGTGAACGACAAAAACAATTAAGCAAAGAATTTGTAAGGGAATGGTTGATCGCCAATAACTTCATGGGTAAAGAAGGGCAAACAATTCCTGAGATGACCGATGAATGGGTGAATACAATTTCACAAAGATATATCGAACTCTATGAAAAAGTTATCGGGAGAAAATTTGTTGCCGAAAAATTAAGTGATGACGAAACTTACAAACGGATTATTTCATCGTTGAATAAATATTCTTCCCCTTAAATTTAGTTATTATGTCACCTGATTCTGTTTTTCAAACCTGCAGCACAATCGCTATGGTGGGTTGGTTAGTCCTGCTTATCATTAGCCCCTTCTGGAGTAGCTTTGATAAATTTTTGATTGGCATTATCATCACATTGTTTGCTATTGTTTATCTATGGCTTATTTTCCAGATATTCGGTCCTGGTGATTTTGAAAAGTTCGGTTCCTTGAATGGTGTAATGGAATTATTTACTAATAAAACTGCCGTTACCGCCGGTTGGGTACATTATCTTGCTTTTGATCTGCTTACCGGTATCTGGATAAAAAAGAATGCGCAGAAATACAACATTCATCATTTGATCTTGATACCCTGTCTCCTTTTTACTTTCATGTTGGGACCGATCGGGTTGTTATTGTACTTGCTTGTAAGATTGATAAAAACAAAACAGTACTTTGCGGCTAATTATTAAATCCGTTATATGAATTTCTTCACTGAATTAAAAAGAAGAAATGCATTGTTGTTCTGGTTTGGATTGTTCAACCTTTCTGTGGCGGTTGTTTGTCTTGCACTAATGCCATCTGAAGAAACACAAATTCTCGGGGTAAACAGGTGGTTAAAGCCGTTTAAATTTTATGCTTCTGTTGGTATTATGGTACTTACAATGGGTTGGTTATTGTATTATCTCGATAGTGCAAAGAAAATAAAACGATATTCCTGGCTCATTTTTATGTCAATGCTTTTTGAAAATGGGCTGATCATGACCCAGGCCATCAGGAATACAACTTCGCATTTCAATGTTACTCCGCCGCTCAATGGAATTATATTCAACCTGATGGGAATGTTTATCCTTGTATTTACAATTACTGTTATTTTGATCTGTATTTCTTTTTTTAAACAAAAGCAATTTTCAATTCCTGCTCCTTATGTATGGGGCATCAGGCTTGGCATTTTATTCTTTTTGATTTTTTCATTGGAAGGCGGAGCGATGCTGGGCCTGCTAAAACATACGGTTGGTGGGCCTGATGGCGGACCGGGGCTACCTGTCGTAAATTGGAGCACACAACATGGTGATCTCCGCATTGCACATATTATCGGTATTCATTCGTTACAAGCTTTACCATTATTTGGGTATTATATCGCAAAAACAAAAACTCAGACTATTTTATTTTCCGGAGCTTATTTTCTTGTTGCATCAGCTTTATTTTTACAAGCAATGAAAGGAATACCTTTGTTTTTTTAATTTCTCTATATGCAAAAAATATTATTTATTGGTGCATCGGGTATGTTGGGTAAACCAGTAGCTCTTGAGTTATTAAGGGCGGGTTTTAAGCTTACCTTATTGGCAAGAGACGTTGAAAAAATGGAAAAGATTTTTCCGAATATACCTGTCATAAAAGGTGATGTTTTTGACATTGCCTCATTAGAAACAGCTATGGCAGGACAGGAAATTGTTTATTTGAATCTTTCTGTTGCACAATCTTCAAAGAAAAGCGAGCCACAACCCGAAAGAGAAGGAATACATAATATTATTGAAGCTGCTAAAAAAGCAGGTATAAAACGCATCGTTTATCTTTCTTCGCTGATAAAAAATTATGAAGGAATGAATGGCTTCAAATGGTGGGCATTTGAAATAAAACATGCTGCCGTGAATGCAATCAAAAAGTCCGGCTTGAACTATAGCATTTTTTATCCTTCCACTTTTATGGAATGTTTGGATAAACAAATGTTGCAGGGAACGAGAATAATGCTTGCCGGAAAGTCAGAAGCGCCGATGTGGTTTATTGCTGGTAAAGATTATGGCGTGCAAGTGGCATGGGCTATGAAAAAAGCAGGCGACAGTAACCAGGAATATGTTGTACAGGGGTTAGAGCCATTTACATCGGACGAAGCAGCGAAAGTTTTTATTGAAAACACCAAGTCACAAATAAAGATATTGCGAGCTCCGCTGGCGCCATTAAAGTATCTCGGCATTTTTAATCAGCGGATGAATTATGCTTATCATATTTGCGAAGCGTTGAATAAATACCCGGAGAAATTTGAAAGTGAAAATACATGGAATGATCTTGGTAAGCCTTCTACCACGTTGGCAGATTATGTTGCTTCTTTAAAAATCTAAAAAAATATGATAAAATCATTATTAGTTTTTCTTGTTCTTAGCCTTGGCATTAATCTTTCCGCTCAGAAATCGAAAGAACAGTTCTTAATAATCGGAACTTACACTTCCGGCACAAACGATGGTATCTATGTTTATAAATTCAATACTGAAACGGGCGAGAATAGCTTTGTAAGTTCTGTAAAGGCATCTAATCCCTCCTATCTCGCTATTTCGCCCAATCAAAAATATGTGTATGCCGTCAACGAAAATGCAGATAGTACCAGGTTCGCAGTTACTGGCCATGTTGCGGCATTTTCGTTTGATAAAACAACAGGCGAGCTCAATTTTATAAACAAACAAGAATCCGGCGGCAAACATCCCTGTTATGTTTCGATAGACAAAACAGGAAAATGGGTGATTGTAGCAAATTATACTAGCGGTTCTCTTGCAGTGTTGCCGGTTAGATCAAATGGTAGTCTCGATTCAGCAGTACAGGTTATACAACATGAAGGCAGCAGTGTGAATTCAGAAAGACAGGAAGCCGCTCATGTCCATGCAACAGTTTTAAATCAGAATAATAAAACTTTATATGTTCCGGATCTGGGGTTGGATGAAGTGATGTTGTATAATTTAGATAACAAAACCGGTAAGCTGAAAGAATTTGATCCGCCATTTGTAGCGACAGAGCCGGGTGCCGGCCCACGACATATAGACATTCATCCTAATGGCAAGTATGCATACCTGATGGAAGAACTTACGGGTTCGGTATCAGTTTATAAAATAGAAAAGAATGGCTATTTAAGTCTGTTACAAAATATTTCAGCATTGCCAAGAGAGTTTACTGGCGCAGTTGGTAGTGCTGACATTCATGTTTCTCCTGACGGAAAATTTTTGTATTGTTCCAATCGGGGGGAAAGTAATACGATTGGGATTTTTAGCATTAACAAAAGTAATGGACAACTGGAATGGATAGAT
>DASTZB010000389.1:0-6930 GCA_035764525.1 Chitinophagaceae bacterium
TTTAAAACCAGTAGCCTTCCAATCTTGTCTGGCCTTATTCTGTATGGATACATATTTACTGAGTGACTTTACAATCAAAGGAGCATCAGATGCTTTAGGAATTCTAAAGAAAGCTGCATCAAGAAACCATGTCCAATCATCGGGAGCGATCTTTTTTCCATCACCTGTTAAACAATTTTCAAAGTTGCTGATGAAACTAAATTGCATACTGGAGTTCAGAGGAATATCTTTGAGTATGCCGGTTATCGTAAGCGGAATCGCATAATCTTCACCTGAATAAAAGATCAGTGTTTTACCCAGCGGATCTTGCTTACCAAAATATTTTTTTGCGATCGTTTCGGTGATCAGTACAGAACTCTTATCCTTTATATCATTTGAACCTGCAACGACCGGGAAATTGAACAGATCAAAAAATGCAGGATCAGTAAAATGTGCCAGTTCGGCAAAAGGTTCATTCTTATCATATTTTACATTAAGGCCGCGGGCGTCGTATCGCACCGCTTCTGCAATACCCGCAAACTCAGCCTGGGCCTGCTTTACGGCTGCCATTGGAAAAACACCTCTTGCGCCATTTGCTCCGGCCTGAAAAGTCAAAGCACGGTAAACATTATCCCTGTCTTTATGAAAATCATCAAAGCTTAAGCAGTAACGATATGTCTGAAAACCCCAGACCATGGCCGCTAAACCAATGCCCATTCCAAAAATGTTGAGTAATGTATACCCTTTGTAGCGCCACATGCTGCGGAAAACGATCTTGCTGAAGTTTTTAAACATAAAACAAGTTTTAGGTGGTTAGTTTTATTTCTTATGCCATCAACATTTTCAATTCTATTCATCGTCCCTTGCGTCGCACTCTTGTACTATTCCAATTCTATTCAGCCTACTCAGCTCTCAAACTTTTTACCGGGTTAGCGATCGCTGCCTTGATTGCCTGAAAACTTACCGTCAATAAAGTAATTATCAATGCACCTGTTCCCGCTGCAACAAAAATCCACCACGTCAGTTCTGCACGGTATTGGTAATTCTGTAACCAGCTATTCATGAAATAGTAGGCTATGGGAGTTGCAATGAACAAGGATATAATAACTAAAAAAGCAAACTCTTTCGATAATAAACGCCATACATTAAACACTGATGCTCCCAATACTTTGCGTACACCAATTTCTTTTGTTCTTTGTTCCGCAACAAAAGTTGCCAGGCCGAATAATCCCAAACAAGAAATAAGAACCGCTAAAGCAGCAAAGAACCCAGACAGCTTGCTTATTCGTTCTTCAGCCGCGAATTTCAATGCATAATCCTGATCAACAAATTTGTAATCGAAAGGTGCAGCAGGTACAAGTTTTTTAAAGACAGCTTCTATTTTTGGAAGTGCAGCATTAACAGCAACAGCCGGGTTAATTTTTATATTGATCCAGTTAACTCCTCCATTCAATGGCTTAATAAAAAACAATGTTGGTTCAATAGGTTCATAAGGTGATTCCATTACCATATCTTTTATTATTCCTAAGATGGTGTAAGGCTTGGGATCATTTTCCCGCCATTTCCATGTGATCGTTTCGCCTACCGGATCTTTTAATTCCATATACTGCGCTGCAGCTTCATTAATTATTACTCCTGATGAATCAGTAGCATAGTTCCTTGAAAAATCACGGCCGGAAACAAATTGCCATCCTATTGTTTTTCCATGATCGTATGTGACACCTAATGTTCCGAAGCTTTCTTCTTTATTAACATCTCTTCCTTTCCAATCAAATCCATTATTGCCGGATGCTACTTCTGTTACTTTTCCCATTGATTGAGACATCTCTGCAACGACGCCAGTATTTAATAATTCAGTTCTTATCAAATCATATTTCCCATTAAAATCTCCAGATTTCATTTCCATCATTATTAATCCCTCGCGAGTGTAACCAACAGGTCGATCTTTTGCAAATTGCACCTGGCGATAAACCACGATGGTACTAATAATGAGAGCTACAGAAACAGTGAACTGAATTATAACCAATGCCTTCCTTGGAACTGCCGCTATTCTCCCTACACGAAAAGTTCCTTTTAGTACTTTGATGGGTTTAAAAGAAGAAAGATATAATGCGGGATAACTACCAGCCAGTATACCTGTAATAAAAATAAAACCAACACTTATTAACCAGAAATAAGGATTGCCCAAAGGCATTGACATTTCTTTTGCAGAAAGATCATTGAACCATGGAAGAAAAATACTTACCAGGAAGCAGGAAAGAAAAAAAGAAATAATAACAACCAACAACGATTCACTGAAAAATTGATACAACAATTGTTTCCGCATCGAGCCTATTGTTTTTCGAATACCAACTTCTTTCGCTCTCTTTTCTGAACGGGCTGTGCTCAAATTCATAAAATTGATACAGGCAAGTAATAATACAAAGAGACCAATAATACCCACAAGCTTAACCATCCGAACGGGTTTATCATCGACAACATCTCTTTTAATAGGATGCAAATACCAATTGTTCATACCATACAGAAATACTTCAGGATTGCGGGCCGTCTGTTCCTTATATTTATCAATGCTTTTAATTTTTTGCATTTCTGCGGCAGCAATATTTTTATTCACGATATCAAAACTGGAATTCGCAGGTATCTCAGCATAGATCCTTAAGAAGTGATTCATCCAATCATTAGCAGCACGTTTTAATATCCATTCATTTTCTGAGACCCACAGATCCCATGTGGATAGAAATTTTATTTTATTGAACTCTGAATTTAATGGCACGTCTTCATAAACACCAGTTACTTTCACACTTGTTTTGTTATTGATCATTACAAGCTGGTTCAGCGGATCTCTATTACCAAAAAGAGCTTTGGCCACTGATGAGGAAAGCATAATAGAATATATATCTTTCAAGCCCGACCAATCACCTTTTACCATTTTCAAGGAGAACATTTCCGGCGCATCGGCATCCATAAATTGTCCTTGTCCTGATAACTTTTTATCAGCGGTTGAAAGAATATACTCCTGGTCCCATGATGCTCTAACAATATGTTTGAAATTCTCTTTATAGTTTTCTCGTAATTCTGTTGCCAATGGATAGGGCAAAGACGTACTTGTAAACGGCCCTTCTTTTACATCATTCCCCCGTATAAGGATACGACCAATGCGATCGTGATTTTTATGATATGTATTAAAAGATAATTCATCATAGATCCATAATCCTATTAACAGCGCAACAGCTATACCAATTGCCAGCCCCCCAATATTTATAAATGAGGAAACTTTATTTCTCGAAAGATTTCTCCATGCTATTTTGAAATAATTTTTTATCATAGCCATGTTTTATTCCGTTCTTAATGATTTGACAGGATTCATTAGTGCGGATCTTACCGAATGAAAACCTACTGTTGCCAAGGCTATTAATATTGTAGCAAGTGCAGCCGCAATAAACACCCAACCTTGCACAGGAATGCGAAAGGCAAAATCCTGCAGCCATTGATTTCCTGCATACCATGCCAGTGGAATCGCAATCAGAATAGCAATGCCGATCATTACTAAGAAATTTTTAGCAATCAACATGGTTATGTTTGTAATATTTGCACCCAAAACTCTTCGTATTCCTATTTCTTTTGTTCGTTGAACAGTTGTAAATGCAGCTAATCCAAACAAACCCAAACAAGCTAATAAGATGGCAAGCGTGGCGGCAACAGTAAATAATGTTGATGACCGTTGTTCGGCAACATATAACTTGTTATAATCTTCATCCAAAAAATGATAAGTAAATGGTCGATCTGGTATTCGTTGCTTCCACATCATTTCAAGACGTCCTAATGTTGGGCGAATGTCTTTTCCGTTAATGCGAACCATAAATGACCGTGAAAAATCCCGGCCAAGAAATAATACCAATGGGCCGATGGGATCACGAAGACTACTGAAATTAAAATCTTTCACTACTCCTACAACCGGGCCGGGAGATCCTTTATCAATAATTTTACCAATAGCTTGTTCTGGCGTCCATCCTATTTTATTTGCCAACGCTTCATTGATAATATAAGGTTGCCGGAAGTTTGCATAATCGTTTGTGGTATCCATCATAGCAAAATCAGATTGCTGGAAATCACGGCCAGCAACCAATTGCATCTTCAATGTTTTTGTAAAATCAAGATCAACAGGCATTGCATTTAATGAAATTTCTTTTTTCCCCTTTTCCTCTGTTACATTAATACCATCGCCCCACTCTACAAACTCAGGAGTTTCGTATGCAGCTGTTACACCTTCCACACCGGGAACTTGTGCTATCGCATCTCTAAGGTTTTGAAAATCTTTACGCATTTTCCCACCGATCGGTAAGACAGCAATATGTTCTTTATCATAACCAAGATTTTTTGTTTGCAAAAAATTCATTTGCTGCAAAATGATCGCAGTATAGATGATCAGAAATACGGAAATGCCAAATTGAATTATGATCAGAGATTTGCGAAGTGTCCCGCTACCACCGGTAATGCGAAACCCTTTTTTCAATACGCCTATCACTTTTGTTCCTGATAGTATAACCGCAGGATAAAACCCAGCAAAAAAACTCACTACGATCGCAAATAGAGCAAGAGAAATAATTGGTACAGGTTGCAGCAATACTTCTGAAGTAAACTCTTTGCCAGTTATCTTATTAAAATATGGAATTAAAAAAATGCCCAGCGCCAATGCGATTGCCGCTGAAAGAAAAGTAATAACAGTTGATTCACCTATGAATTGAAAGAAAACTTGTTTTTTTGAGGCACCCAAAACTTTTCGCATTCCTATTTCATTACCTCTTCCTGTAGATTGTGCTGTTGCTAAATTTGTATAATTGGCAGAAGCAATAACTAATATCAGCAAAGCAATTATTGCAAACATATAGATATAAGACATGTTACCATTCGGTTCAAAACCCGCCAATGAGGACCTTAAGTGTACAGTCTTTAATCGTTCGAGATGATAAGTGAGATAATTATTGCCTTCCAGTCTTGCCTCCGCTCTTACTTCACTTGTTTTCATATATCCTGCAATTTGCTGTTGCAGTAACGGAATATCTTTTTTGTCTCTTACAAGCAAATAAGTGATCCAATTCGCCTCCCACCATTTTTCATTTTTTGCATTATTGCCAAGATTTAGGAACTGCGTAACGAAATCAAATTTGATCTGTGAATTCTGTGGTGCATCTTCGCAAACTCCTGAGACGATCATATCTTTTCCGAAAACTGATAGTGTTTTGTTAATGGCGTTCTCCTCACCAAAATATTTCCTGGCCATTGACTTTGTCAACACAATTTTTTCGGGTGCATCCAATGCAGACGTAGCACTACCTTCTACCAGCTTAAATGAAAATATCTTAAAGAAAGGATCATCGGCAAAAAGGATCTTTTGCTCATCAAATATTTTTTCCCCGTATTTAATAATACCATGACTTATAAAAGTTCTTGCATATTCTTCAACAACAGGAAATGTTCTTTTAAATTGAGGACCTACTTTAGTTCCTGTAGTTGCACCCTTATTTACTGTTTCGGCTTTTTTATATTCCATGGTTACTCGAACAATCCTGTCAGCATTTGTATTAAACTGGTCATAACTGAGTTCATGATTGATAAATACTCCGATCAACAGGCAGGCAGCAAGACCAGCTGTCAGTCCAATAATATTAATACCTGAGTAAAGTTTGTTTTTACCCAGGTTCCTGAAAGCGGTTTTTAGATAATTCCTAAACATGGCAAAAGTTTTATTCTGTTCTTAAGCTCTTCACAGGGTTTGCAACTCCAGCTTTCATAGCCTGGAAACCGATAGTTACAAATGCAACGATAATTGCTAATGAACCAGCCGCAATAAATACCCACCATCCAATGGAAATTCTGTAAGCAAAATCCTGCAACCATTTATTCATAAAATACCAGGCTAATGGCGCAGCAATTATCAATGCAAGGACAACCAGTTTCAAAAAATCTTTTGATAATAATCTTACTATGCCGGGTAATGAAGCACCCAGCACTTTTCGAATCCCTATTTCTTTTGTTCGATTGATAGCGGCTAACGCAGCAAGACCAAACAAACCAAGACAAGCTAGAAAAACAGAAATACCACCGGCCCATCCAATGATATTGCTCCATTTTCTTTCTGACTTATAAAAATTATCAAGACTTTCATCAAGAAAATTGTATTTAAATGGAAGATCAGCCACAGCACCTTTCCATGCTTTTTGCATAGCAGCTAAAGCAGGTGCCGGGTTACCAGGTTTTACACGAACAAAAAATTTATACGGTGCGTAATCCGGAAACTGGTGAAACATCTGCGGTTTTACTTTTTCTTTCAATGGGCGGAAATTGAAATCCTGAATAACACCGATCACAACTGGCATTTTTTCAATAGGCCCGTTTTGATTATAATCCTTTAAAACCTGGCCAATAGCATTTTCATTTGTCCAACCAAAATCTTTTACCATTGCTTCATTAACAATTATTGAATTAACAGTATCGGCTGAAATTTTTGGATCAAAATTTCTTCCTGCCAATAATTTCATTCCCATTAACGGGATATAATCGGGATCAACAAAATACTCGAATACATCTTTGTGAACACCATTATATTCAAAACCAGAGCGGCTCCAGCCTGTACCTTCACCAAGACCAAGTTCAGCACTGGCAATACCAGCGATATCAGTTCTTGAAATAAGTGCCTGTTTAAATAAAGGATAAATCTCTTTTGTCTTTGTATCACTTGCATCTACTACAACAATATTTTCTTTGTTAAACCCTGGGTTCTTACCGCTCATGAATTTTGTTTGCTGCAAAATGATCATGGTACAAATGATCAACCCGATCGATAAGGCAAACTGGACAGTTACAAGTGACTTGGTAAATATATTTGAACCGCTAACCCTGATCTTACTTTTCAAAACCTCGATCGGTTTAAATCCTGATAATATCAATGCA
>DASTZB010000390.1:0-4378 GCA_035764525.1 Chitinophagaceae bacterium
AATTCCCAGTGAAATTGGATGTGGCGAAGAAGGAAGTTGCTGTTTCGCTCCTGCCCAGGATTTATAATAAATTTCAAGATAAGAAGTAAGAAAGTCAACCGATTTATTAAAGTTATTGTCACCGGTGGCGGAAATGATTGCCGCATTTGTCGGAAGTATGAATGTTCCAACTCCCACATTAATCGATGCAGGCTGCGGGATAATGTTCACTTGCGCCGAAACAACTGTTGAAATGGCCAAGCTAATAAACAGAGCAATCGTTCTCATTTAAAATATTTGTGCAAGAGTACAAAAAAGCCCGTATGTAAATACAAACGGGCGATAATTTCAAGCAAACGTTTTACTTCATTATTGGTAAAATGATATTACTACTGTTCGTTGCGTCATGGTATATCCTGATTGTTGCTTTTTTAAAATCCTTTTCATTTGCATCTGGTATCCGCATAAACCTTTGCGGGTTCCTGTCTACTAATGGGAACCAGCTGCTTTGCACTTGCACCATGATCCTGTGGCCTTTTTTGAATGTGTGCAACACATCATTCAATTCAAATTTTACTTCACTGACCTTGCCGGGCACAAAAGCTTCCGGTTTTGAAAAACTATTCCTGAACTTTCCACGAAACACTTCTGCTCTTACCATTCGCTGCATATCTGCCATCATAAAACCGCGGGATGCATTCTTAATATTTGGTTCATTGGAAGGTAATACATCAATCAGTTTTATAATAAAATCGGCATCAGTTCCGGTTATGCTTACAAAAAGATCGGCAATTATTTTTCCTGCAAGTGTAACATCTTCAGTTAAAGTATCTGTTTCAAAAAAGATCACATCGGGCCGCAATGCAGCGAATCGCTGATCTTCTATCATGTATTCATTATTGCGTCCTCTGAAAATTCCATTCGTATATGGAACTGGTTTGTTTGGATCGCTTATATATTCAGAAAAACTTTTCGGCTCAGTATTTTTTGATATTGCTAACTTATTGTTTGAAGAAAAATAATAGGGAACAGGAGATGAGTTTGATGGTGGCCATACATCAAACTGTTTCCAGGTATTTGTTCCTGTTTCATAAACAGTTGCTTCAGGCCTGTTGAATTGTCCTTTATCTTTTAAATAATAGTTGAAAAAAGCTGTTTCAATTGAGTCTTTAAAAAATTTACTTGTATTGCTTCCGAATTCATAAGTGCCAAATTTTGTCCATTCAGGCGCTGCCCATGCGCCATGCGTCCACGGGCCCATCACTAAAAAATTTTTATTATCCGGACTTTGTTTTTCGATGGCTTCATAAGTTCGCAATGCACCAAAAAGATCTTCAGCGTCAAACCACCCGCCAACAACCAATGTTGGTATAGTAATATTTTTTAAATGAGGCCTGATATTTCTTGCCTGCCAATAGGCGTCATATGTATCATGTTCAAGATATTCATTCCATATCCTGCTTTTCTTATTATAATATTTCTCTGAATTAGTTGCCTTGATAGTTTTCATTTTCAAATAAAAACTATAAGCATCATTATAATTAGCGGTAAACAGCGGCGTAGTGTATCTTTTTACCGGCCCACTTCTTTCCCTGTCAAAAAATCCCATAAAGCCGAAATTGTCCAATAAGAAGAAAGCTCCTTTGTGATTTGCGTCGTCACCAATAAATTCGTCGGTTACCGGCGCCTGCGGACTCACCGCTTTAATTGCAGGATGTGCGCCGGGTAAACTTGCTGTCGCATAAAACCCGGGATAAGATATTCCATGAATGCCAACTCTTCCATTGTCATTTTTTAAAAACGCAAGTAACCAGTCAATAGTATCATAAGTGTCACTGCTTTCATCCACATCTTTATTGGTTTTTTTATTGGGATTATAAGGTGTTACTTCTTCATTGATCCCTTCACTCATATAGCGGCCTCTTACATCTTGCATTACAAAAATGAATTTTTCTTTCATCAATGAATCATTTGGCCCAAGCGAAGAAGCATAGTTCTCCGCACCATAAGGTCCGCAACTATAAGGTGTACGTTCCATCAGTATAGGGTATTGTTGCGACTCATCCTTTGGTATATAAATACATGTGTACAGCCTGATACCATCACGCATTGTAATGGTGGTATCTATTTTTTTATAATTTTCTTTTACATAATTATTGCCTTGCTGCGCATTGACTGAAAAGCCAAAAAGGATTAAAATAAAAAAGGAAATGAGTTTCATTATTTATTTCATTACGGGTAAAGTAATACTGCTGCTATTTGCAGCATCATGATAAATTTTTATAACTGCTTTTTGAAAATCGGTAATATCTGCTTCATATATATTTACAAACTTTTGCGGATTTCTATCTGCTAATGGGAACCAACTACTTTGAATCTGTATCATTAAGCGATGACCTTTTTTAAATGTATGCGCTACATCAGGCAGATCGAATTTCACTTTTTCAATTTTATTTGGTGTAAAAGGAGTTGGGTTTTCAAAACTGTTCCTGAATTTTCCTCTCATAATTTCTCCACGCACCAACATTTCATAACCACCCATGGGATAACCGCCACCGCCAGCACGACTTGGTTGTGCAAATGTACCGGGAGAGCTGTTGTCATCGGGAAGTACATCTATAAGTTTTACTACAAAGTCTGCATCTGTTCCTGTCATGCTTACAAACAGATCAGCAGTCAGGACACCAGCAAGTGTTAAGTCTTCACTGAGTACATCTGTTTGGAAAGTTAGTACATCAGTTCTTCGGGAAGCAAATCGCTGATCATCGTTCATATAAGCTGCGGTGCGATTAAAATGAACATCTTCAGTATAAGGAACCGGATGTGCCGGGTCACTGATATATTCACTTGCACTTTTTTTATCAGCTGGTTTGTTCCATGATAAACCGCCATTTGGTTGTAAATAAATTGACCGATTTGTTGAATTCGCAGGAGGCCATTGATCAAGATTATGCCATTGATTTTCTCCGCTGAAAAAGATCGTTGCTTCAGATAATTTAGGATCAGCTCCTTTCCCTTTTAAATAATAATTAAAGAAGGGTATCTCAATATCATTCTGATACCATAGGGCAGTGTTTGAACCAAACTGGAGATTGCCCATTCTTGTACCATCGCGACTGCTCCATTGACCATGGCTCCATGGGCCCATCACTAATTTATTATGAATACCGGGATTTTGTTTTTCAATTGCCTTATATAAATTCCAGGCACCATAACAATCTTCGGCATCAAACAAACCACCCACCACCAACATAGCAGGTTTAATATTATACATTGCATTTCTTGCATTGCGGGCCTTCCACCACTCATCATAGTTGGGATGCTTATACATTTCATGCCAGAACTTAATACTATCACCGGCCATCTTAGCAAGATTTTTCAATGTCCCTGCTTCTAGATAGAACTTATAATTATCTTTTGTATAATATTCAAAGCCGGAAGCACCAACGTTAGTTGGTTTGGGTCTTGGTTTACCAAAACCAGAGTAGAAAGCAAATGCATCCATCTGGAAAAATGCCCCGTTATGATGAAAGTCATCTCCTAAGAACCATTCTGTAACCGGTGCCTGGGGGCTTACAGCTTTTAAGGCTGGATGCCCTGATGCTGCAGCCATTGTAGAATAGAAACCGGGATACGAAATCCCAAATACACCGACATTGCCATTATTATTGGTTAAATTTTTCACCAGCCAGTCGATAGCATCATAAGTATCGCTGGCTTCATCAATATCATTATTTGTTTTTTTGTCTTTGATAAACGGGCGGACATCAACAAACTCTCCCTCGCTCATCCATCTTCCTCTTACATCCTGTATAACGATGATATAATTTTCACGGCAATAATATTTCCAGTGGCTTGATAAGAGGCGGCCGGAAAAATCAGCACCATAAGGAGCACACGAGTAAGGTGTGCGGTTCATCAGTATCGGATGCTTTTCGCTTTTGTCTTTCGGCTCATAAACTGCTGTAAAGAGTTTTATGCCATCCCGCATTGGTATATAGATCTCTCTCTTTGTATAGTTCTCACGAACCCAAAGACTGTCCTGGTCATTTTGGGCTTTTAATAAAACGAATGAAAATAAAAATAATGGGAGAAGTAGTTTGCGTAGCATGATGATTTAGATTTGGGTGCTAAATTTAGTTATTCTCTACTTACATCAACTACCTATTTTATGAGTGATAATAAGCAGGTCATTGAAAGGTTTTATTCTGCATTTCAAATACTAGACTATGAAACCATGAATGATTGCTATAGCGATGATATTATTTTTAGTGATCCTGTTTTTCTTACATTAAAAGCTGATGAAGTAAAAAATATGTGGGAAATGCTTTGTAAGAACGCAAAAGATTTTTCATTAACGTTTTCTGATATTGAATTGATCGATGAAGAATATGCCACT
>DASTZB010000391.1:0-3397 GCA_035764525.1 Chitinophagaceae bacterium
GAGTTATCAGGCCAGACAGGATGAATGATCCCCTGAAAGTATGCCATTCCATTATAGTCCCCATATTGCATAGAAGCATCGCCATTCCCATTAGATGTACCATCACTAATAGGTTGATTTGGAAGAAAGGTTGGTGATGCACCCGTAGGAGTAGCAAGAGTTGCAAAAATCTGGATCGTATTGTTGGCAGCTGAATTGCGGCAGTCAAACCAGGTAATTCCAACGTTTCCTGAAATCGGATTACTGGCAATTCTCGGGAGAAACTGACTTCGTACAGGTGCTGCCGGGTCGTCATTCACTCTTTGTGCTGCACTCCAGGTTCCTCCGTCGTCGTCCGAGAACCGAAGCATAATATCTGTGTTGTTGCTTTCATCAGTTACTTCGTCTGTGTAGACTATGTACAAACGACCTGGATGGTCGCTGTCGAGATTGCGATCATAGGCAAGACCGGCTTCGGCATCAATCTCTCGAGTGTTTTGTGCAGGTATTCCGTCAAACGCACCTACATTGGTTGTGGTTACTACAATTGACGCTCCAAAATTCCCGGCACCAAGACCATCAGCATCGATATTTGCACGTATAGTTCCAGGACCTTCGTTAGTTAAGGTCTGACATACCTGACAGACAGCACCACCAGGAGAAATTGCAATATCTCCAAAGCTGCAACTAGATGTTCCAGGGATATTTTGAAGCGCATTAAATGCACCAACAGTACCGAGACCAGTTACGGCAGCGCCGCGAGCCACCATTGAACCAGCCTGATTCCAGATAACCCAAACCTGTCCAGCTGCTGCTGTGATAGTTGGTTGATCGACGCTAGCGGGTCCGAATGTAGTCACGTTCGTGAATGTTGCTCCTCCGTCAGTACTGAGAATAACAACAATATCGGATGCTGCTGCGCTTATGTAGGCGATAAAAAGGTTTCCGAACTCATCCCATGCAAGTGTAGGATCACAAAAAGCGGCGGGTCCCTGATTTGCATCGCCGTCAGCAATTGTTTTATCGGCGGGATCCGGGTATATCCATGTCAAGCCTCCATCAGTGCTTCGTGCGGCATAGAGACCGGGACCATTATTATTGCATGCAGTAAAAAGCTGCAAAACATTTGTTGGATTCTTTGCGATGGCACATTCATTTTGAGACCCGGTTTTCAGCGATGTGTTCCGATCAGTTCCTGAAGTAATCTGTGAAAAGACTGTATTGATATTTAAGACAATCATACAGACGAGGAGTGCTGCTACCCTTTGAAGGGAGCAGGAGTCGTTAGTCCTGGTATCCATGGTTGGTTAATTTTGTTTAGACCAAAGGCCACGCCTGGCCACCTGTGCTTCTCTTTGAGCAGCTGCTAATTCTCCATACTTGAAATCTACATTTTGTTTTCGCGTGGCGAAGCCGTTTCTGAGCATTTCTACAGCAACTTCTCTTACTCCTTTAAGTGAATCGTCCATGAAGAGGCGCACCAACACTTCGTTTTCGACACGACCCTCTAAACGAATACGACCATTTTTCCGAAGAGTCATTCTTGTCACAAATTGTGTTGCTGAATCTGCAATAGTTCTTGGCACGTCAATGCCGGCAAGCCGGATATTAAAGAAGCCGGAATCGAATTCAAACCGCATTTGTGTTGGAGACTTCACTGTGGTGACTTTGCCATAAACAGAATCGCCTGCTGATGATGAAATAAACCAAAGTAAGGCAGCAATACAGCCAAGCGAGAAAACATTCATTAAGTTTCCAGGGGAGGGTGTTTTAACTCTAATATGCCTGGTAAAGTTTTTCATTGATTGAGCTGTGTTGTTTTGTTCTATATAAATATACTATGATTACAAGACGCATTCCAATAACACTTTGGAGGTATATCTTATGAAATTATTAAACTAATGGCTGAGTTATGAGACATAAAGTTGGCCTTTAAGAAACAAAAGCACAATAATCTTGAAATAACGAAGGCATTTGGGAATAAAAATAAAAAGGCTGTTCGTGGGCAGACATACAATGTCAAATTATAAAATCCACTTGACTGACAAGTTTTTGGTTTATCGTTTAATACCCACCCCTTTAGAATTTCCATATACTCGAGAACTCTGATGCCCCTCCAAGGAGGGGATGTGCAGCGATAAAGATTCAAATATTTTACTTTATGTTCGCCAGCGCACATGGAGAATCTTTTTAATTTTGTCTTTTCCTTTTTTACTGAAGTGATGTTTGAAGAGGCTGCTTCGTCTTTCTTGTGAACTCTGAAGGCGCTGTCCTTCGTTGCGTTCAGGATGACAAGCTGCCAAGTATCGGAATAAGGCGCTTGAATTCCTTCTTTTTTCTTTTATCGTTTCTGGTCTATAGTTTAATCAAACCCTTCCTGAAAAAAACATTACAGCCTGCGAGTCCTTTGCTACCTGTATCTCGCTTGGCCAAGGTTTTTTCACGTAAAAGAATGGGTCAAAACACTGCCGAACTTACCTGACTTGCTTTTTATTTTAGCAACTGAGTTTCCATTCCAAATTATTTTTCGTGAAACGAATTACCCCCAAGGAGGTATGGTTAGTCTCCTATATGTATAATAAATTTAATGATCAGTGAATGAACCTATATTATTAAACAACACCAATAAATTTTATGGCTACACGAATTTATTTTGTAAAAAAGGGGCAAGGATCGGTTACACTTGAAATAAAACCAACAACGATCGGTATCGCTTCTTCAGTTGCTAAACTAAAAAAGAGCGGAGGTACCGTGGTTGATGTAGGGGATTCCGGAAACGATGCGACAGGAGCTATCCAGAAGGTAGTCGTCGGAAAATCTGCCGATCTATTATCATCAGCCCTTGTCGTAACAACAATAATTGATCTTACTGCAGTTCCCAAAGGTCAATGGAAACAGGTATTTGAACAATTAAGAATCAATTATCATCTTGAAGGCGGAGCAGATGGCCCGCAAGATTTCAATATAGATAACGATGATAAGACCACAATCATGGATGGTAAAATAATCCTTGCGATCAAAGCAATAAAATTTGAAATAAATATTTGAAGCAAATGCAACTCCTCCATAAATACCCGGCAATCCTTCTTCTTCTTTTGTTGTCGAACAGTTTTGCCTCTTTTGGACAGAACCTGGAACTTAAAGATCTGAACGTTCCAAACTCACCGGCTTTTACAATTCTTGATTTTTCACCGAAGGTGATTGACAAGCCGGGAACGGCAAAGACATTTACCGCGAGTATTGTTAACCTAATAAACCAGGGAAGCGGCATACCTAAAAATTTCGCATTGGAGGTTGCTCCTTATTGGTTGTTCAGAAACAACCTGACTGTTTATAAATATTTAGGCGTCGACCCAGCAACGAGTAAACAGAACAATATTTTTTCGAACGCAAGGAATATCAGTTTGTCGGTGGGTTC
>DASTZB010000392.1:0-2969 GCA_035764525.1 Chitinophagaceae bacterium
GTTTATTCTGTTCTTAATGATCTTACCGGGTTCACGGAAGCACTTCTTACAACCTGCACACATATAGTAGCGATCGTGATTATAAAGATCAAGACAAGGAAAATGATCATCAATGAAATATTTAGTTTATCGTGATATATGAATAAGCTTTCGAACATTTTTCCGGAGATATAGCTAAGAGGTAGTGCAATTGCCCCGGCAATAATTAGAAGCTTGATATAACTCCAGGAGATCAAATTGACAATTTGCGAAACTGACGCTCCTACCACTTTTCGTATCCCGATCTCTTTAATTCTCTTTTCTGTGCTGTACGTTACCATGCCAAACAGTCCCATCAAGGTGATCGCAAAAATAATAACAGCAAGCAGGTACATGAATCTCATATCATCTATCGGGAAATACCTGTTATATATATCTTTATCGTACCAGCTTGCTACCATCGCTTCGTGCGGATACAATTTTTTCCAAATATCTTCCATATCTGCTTTAAATTCATTTTCAGAATTCACCGCCTTTGTTTTTACTGACAATACATGAAACTGCGCAGGATCATACCGCATTATCACAGGTTGTACTTCGAACTGGTAATTAGCATAGCAAAAATCTTTTATCACACCTGCTATTCTTACTTCTGCACTGTTATTCAAGATCAGAATTTTACCAATGGCTTCCCGAGCTGTGCCTAACCTGAAATTCTTGACTGCTTTTTCATTCACCAAAATAAAATTCTCTGCAGAATCTGAATTTGACACAGGGAGATTGGACCCCGCAAGTATTTTAAGCTTCATATTGTCAATAAAATAATTGTCGGTAGCAAAGTAATAACACAATGAATTCTCATCGTTCTTATTTGCTTTTACTGCGTACTCCGCTGCATTTGAGCCAAAGGGCATTGACGTAAGCCCCACTTGTTCTACATTTTTATTTTTTAAGACCTCATTTATCAATAATCTTTTGTTTCCTTCAGCCAGCGTTATATTATAAATATTCTTCCTGTTATAATTTTCGTTTTCAGTTGCCATATATTTAAACTGGCTATATAGATGACCCATAAAAAATACATAACACATAGAAACGACAAGTTGAATAACAACAAGTGTTTTACGTAAGTTTAATTTTCCAAATGAAGCCGGGCCTGCTATTCCTTTCAGCACTTTTACAGGCTGGAAACCAGATAATATCCAGGCGGGGAAAATGCCTGCTACAACGCCAGTGAAAATGGCAAAAACAAAATAGACGGCCCACAAAATATAGTTATTATCTACTTCCCAACTTATCCAGTTTATATTTATCGTATTTCTTATGATCTTCATAAATACAGCCCCCAGGCACAAAGAGAAAAGGGCAATCACAATAGCCTCGATCACGAATTGCCATATAAGTTGACTGCGTAAAGCGCCAATTACTTTTCTTATTCCAACTTCTTTTGCCCTGTTCAATGAACGGGCTAATGTCAAATTGGTGTAGTTAAATCCTGCCAACAGGATGATAGCAATGGCAAAAAAGAAATTAAAATAAAAGTCTGAAACGCTTTCAACATAAGCGTTATTCAGAAGTATGTCATATGCAGGAGAAATGTCTTTAAATGCCTGCGGTTTGAATTCGTGTGACTTCTTTGCAAACACAATTTCTGCATTGGTCCTTTTTGAGATCTCATTTAATGCTGCAGTTACTGAACTTATTTGCACATTTTCTTTTACTTTAACAAATGTATAGGTACCATAGTCCGCCCATCCTTTAAGCTCAGCTACCGGCTTATGAGAATTTGTATAAGAAACCATGGAAATCATCACGTCGCTTCTGAATTGTGTGCCCCGTTTGAATGGTTTCAACACACCGGTGATCTTGAAATTTCCGTAAGTAGCGTGAGTTAATATTTTTCCGATGGGGTCCGCTTCTCCAAAAAATTGCTCGGACTTTTCTCTTGTAATTACAAGTTCGCTAGGTGCTGTTGGCAGAGAACCTTTTTCCAAAGGAAAATTAAACATCTCGAAAAAAGAGGGTTCTACATAAATGGTATTTACATTCAGTGTCTTTAATCTATTGTTCAGCTCCCAACTATAGTCTCTTACTATCTTAGTTGCTTTTTCTACAAATGGATAATCTTCTATTTTATCAGACAATAAAAAAGGTGTCGACGCAAGCTTAGTAATGCTTCCGCTCGAAGGCTTTTCGATCGTGATAATTCTATAAAATCTTTCTCTGTCTTTATGAAAATTATCCAACTCATATGCATTTTGAACCTGTATAAGGGACATTAATGAGAACGGTATTGCAAGAGCAAGGCCTACAATATTAATGAAAGAGAAAAGCTTATTCTTCCCGAGATTGCGCCATGCGATTTTAAAATAATTCTTCAGCATATTTATTTATTGTCTCCCTGATTATCCAACACTTATGCCAATGGCAAAAGCCGCTGCTACACAAGGTTTCGTATTTCTTATCAGCTCATAGGTGTACGGAATCGAACAGTAGGTGTGCATATTCGTACGGGGCCTATTCCGTCCTCAAGCTTTTAATGGGGTTTATAATGGCAGCCTTTATTGCCTGGTAGCTGACCGTCAACAAAGCAATTACAATTGCCGAAACCCCCGACAGAGCGAAGACCCACCATTCCACATTAATATGATAAGCATATTCCTGCAGCCATTTGTTGGTGGCCCACCATGCAATTGGAAATGCGATACCATTGGCTATTAAAACCAATTTCAGAAAATCTTTTGACAGCAATGACGCAAGATTGATCACACTTGCTCCCAAAACTTTTCTAACTCCTATTTCTTTTACTCTTTGCTCGGCTGAATAAGTGGCCAAACCAAACAATCCTAAACATGCAATAAAAATAGTTGCCAATGCTACCCAGATCAACAATGTTTGGCGACGTGCATCTTCAACATAAAACAATGCTAATTGATCGTCAAGAAAATGATATTCGAATGGATCATCTTTGTCATTGTTGACCATAACAG
>DASTZB010000393.1:0-2224 GCA_035764525.1 Chitinophagaceae bacterium
TTTGAAAACATGGCAAAAAAAGTTCAGGACTATGCAAACTCTCAGCAGCAGGCAGACGGGATACCTGCTATGGTTCTGCAGCTTGAAAATGTTTGTGGCCAGGCATGTAAAGAGTTACAGGAAGAATTAACCAGGATTAAGAAAATTAACGCATGAAAGACGAAAATAAGATAAAACTTTTCCTGGTGGATGATGACGCCATGTTTCTGAAATCCCTGGAGATTGAATTTGTCCATCATACCGATTTCTCGGTTGAAACATTTGCGACAGGTGAGCTTTGCCTTGAAAATTTATCACGCAGGCCCGATGTAATCATTTTGGATTACCATCTCAACGGCATTGATAAGACAGCAATGAACGGTATAGAAACGCTGGATAAGATAAAAGCCATTAATCCCGATATACCTGTGGTTATGTTATCATCGCAGGATAAAATTGACGTGGCCATAAGCTGCATGCACCACAAGGCTTTTGATTATGTTGTGAAAAGCGAGACTGCTTTCGTACGCCTCCAGAAAAACATCACAGCCTATTTTCACTACGAAAAAATAGAAAAGGAACTGAACTGGTATATGGCGCGGATGTGACGCCTCACACCAGCCTCCCCAAGGGAGAAGAGCTTGCCATTGCCTAAACTTGTCGTATCATATACATGTGAATGATGCAACTCTTTTCCAAAGTTATGTAACACTTTCCTATAGCATAGAGCTCACCTTTGCTCTATAATAATTCAGTAACAATTAACTAACAATATCTAATAATTAAAAACATGAAACACTATCGAATCATACTTGGTAAAATCAAACATGAAATTTTTACACGCCTTTCTCTTTCTTATCTGAGAGAGCGCTTTAAGCATAGCGGAATCCTTGTAATACCCGTTGATGATGATCTTTTTTCACATAAATAATAAACAGTACTATGGAAACAACTGCAATTAATAAAGTGATTCGTATCAAGAATGCAATTCTCGTGCGTCAGACAAAGAGAATAAAGTTACTAGAGGAAAAAATGGCAGCGATGCGAAAGAAATATTTTCAGCTCAAGTATGCCGATGTGCTGACCTTGTTTCGCGAAAATATATTTACATCAGTTCCATCTGTTGTAGTAAATGAAAATTACCGAAATGAAAAGCTGCATGTGTGAATGATATAACTTATTTAGGAAGTTATGTAATAGTTACAGGTATAAACGGATTCACCTTTGCACTTCAATAATTTTAACTATTAACAATTTAAAAATAAATAAAATGAAAAAGACAATATTGATTATTTTACTTGCTATGGCAGGAAACTATGGTAAGCTCATTGCACAGACACCTGCAGTAATGTTGAGCGATAAAACCGGATGGCATAAAATAGGAGAGAGGCATGTTGATTTTGTAAAAGACCGCGATGAAATTTTAGTAATCGGGGCCAACCGTTTCTCTGCCATCAAATTCATGGTTACGGAAGCATCCATTGACCTCAGGGAGCTCGAAGTATATTATGAAAGCGGTGACAAGCAGGTGATAAAGGTTCACAATCCTGTCAAAGCCGGCAGCGAAAGCCAGGTCTTCAATTTAAAAGGCCACGAAAGAGAATTAAAGAAAATTGTTTTCGTATATAAAACACTACCCAACCAAAAGGATGAAAAAGCCCATGTAGAAATTTGGGGATTGAAAACGAATGCAAATACTACCACATCAGCAAATGCAAATTCCGGCTCATCTACGGTACCGAGCGTTGCCGTAATAGTAAGTGATAAAACCGGCTGGCATAAAATAGGGGAGAGACAGGTTGATTTTGTAAAAGACCGCGATGAAATTTTAGTGGCAGGCGCTGACCGTTTCTCATCTATTAAATTCATGGTTACCGAAGCATCTATTGATTTGCTGACCCTTGAAGTATATTATGAAAGCGGTGACAGGCAGGATATAGAAGTGCACAGCCCTATAATGGCAGGCAATGAAAGCCGCATTATAGATTTGAATGGCGGAGAGCGCAGCTTGAAGAAAATTGTTTTTGTATACAAAACATTGCCCAATCAAAAGGATGAAAAAGCTGAAGTTGAAGTGTGGGGATTAAAAACAAATATTAATTAAACGTAAGGATTGATTTTATCCTGGTGTATAAAACCGCTCTGATTGTTATGGGGCGGTTTTTTTATTGTCAAGACAATTTGAATGTGTGAATGATGTAACTTATTTAAGAAGTTGTGTAACATTTATCCGGCTAAAGGGGCT
>DASTZB010000394.1:0-7180 GCA_035764525.1 Chitinophagaceae bacterium
AGCTGCTTTATCACTCAACGCAGGTGTGATGCCTGTTGTATGAAACCAATGGGCGCCGGCCAATATTTTATCCCAATCAAATTCATCAATATTTACATCTGCAATAGCGGCTCCTGCCCTGTCATAAACCACTTGTGATGCCCGCATAGATGCACCCGTTTCCAGGAAGTAAATTCCTAAACGTTCACCACCCTTTGCTATATACTGTGTATCCACGCCATAACGGCGCAAATGATTTATTGCCGATTGACCAATTGGATTATCTGGAACCTTCGTTACAAATGTTCCGTTCAATCCGTAATTACATAACGCAGCAGCTACGTTGGCTTCACCGCCTCCGTATGTAATATCAAAAGTATCAGCCTGGACAAATCGTTTAAAATCGGGAGTTGATAAACGCAACATAATTTCTCCTAGTGTTACTACTTTCTTTGCCATCTTTTTATTTTTTTGCTTTTATTGTTATTTCAAAGTTGCCACCGGTGCGGGATCCATATCTGTATAAACCAGATTCTCACCAGCCATACCCCAAATGAATCCGTAATTATAAGTTCCGCATCCATAGTGAGTACTCCATGGCGGAGATATTACAGCTTCATTATTTGCCATTATCAAATGTCTTGTCTGCTGTGGGTCACCCATAAAATGCATGATACGGTGCTCGGCAGGTAAATCAAAATAAAAATACACTTCCATTCTTCTCGTATGCGTGTGTGGTGGAATGGAATTCCAAACACTTCCGTTTTCCAGCACAGTTAATCCCATCACCAGTTGACAGCTTTTTAACCCATCGAGATGAATATATTTATATACCGTTCTTTTATTGGCTGTTTCAGCAGCGCCTAACTGTACCGGGGTTGCTTTTTCTTTTACCAGTAACCTGTTTGGATATTTATGATGTGCCGGCGACGACAACATATAAAATAACGCCGCTTCCTTTTTATTCTTTGATTTGAATTTTACTTTTTGAGTGCCTTTTCCAAGATACACACAATCCATTTTCCTCACGGTAAATTCTTTTCCCTCTGCAGTTACTATTCCATCAGCGCCAACATTTATTATACCAAGCTCTCTTCTTTCCAGAAAATAATCTGCACGAAGTTCCTGATGATTGGGCAGTTCAATTGGTTTAGTTAAAGGCTTAACTCCCCCGATAATAACCCGGTCATAATGGGAATAATAAAGATTAACAGCATCATCAGTAAATAAATTCTCAATCAAAAAATTACCACGAAGCTGTTCCGTGTTCATCTGTTTGGTTTCTACCGGGCTATTTGTAAAACGTATTTGCATTTTTAAGCTTTCACTTTTATTTTTTGAGTTTCTTCAAGAAATTGTAAACCGAAATAATTCTTTGCATTATTATAGCAGATATCCTGGATCACTTTTCCTATCCAGTTAATATCATTGGGAAGTTCACCGTTTTCAATTTCTTCACCAAATAAATTACATAATAGCCTTCTGAAATACTCATGTCTTGGAAATGAAAGAAAACTGCGGCTATCGGTAAGCATACCAATAAACTTACTAAGCAAGCTCATATTGCTAAGTGCATTTATTTGCTTTATCATTCCATCTTTCTGATCAAGGAACCACCATGCCGAGCCCCATTGAATTTTCCCTGCAGCAGAACCATCATTAAAATTCCCAATCATGGTTGCAAACAATTCATTGTCGGCCGGGTTAAGATTGTAAATAACGGTTTTGGCAAGTTTATTATTCGTATCAAGCCGGTTCAGGAATTTTGATAATGCTTTTGCCTGCGAAAAATCACCTACACTGTCCCAACCGGTATCGGGCCCAAGCTGTTTCAGCATCCGGCTATTATTATTTCTTAAAGCGCCAAGATGATACTGCTGAACAAATCCATTTTCCCAATCCCATTCGGCAAGTGTTACCAGCATCGCAGATTTAAATTTCTTTCTTTCTTCTAAACTCAGTTCCCCGCCGGAACGAATCTTAGCAAATATGCCAACGATCTCTGTTTGCGTATAATCCTCCGCATAGATTTCTTCTAATCCATGATCACTGACCCGGCTATTATTTTCTACAAAATACTTATGCCGCTTTTTTAAAGCAGCAATATAATCGTTGAAAGTGCTGATGGAAATATTTGATGCTTTTTCAAGAAGTGTGAGATAGTTATTAAAAGTATTTACATCATCCACATTCATTGCTTTATCAGGACGAAACGCCGGCAATACTTTTATATGCCAATTATCATTCTTTATTTTTTTATGATATTCAAGATCATCAACAGGGTCATCAGTGGTACAAATAAGCTTTACATTCATCTTTTCCAATAAACCTCTTACACTAAATTCTTTGTCCTGAAGCTTAGCCGAAGTTTCATCATAAATTTTCTTTGCGGTATCTGCATTTAAAACATCATTGACATCGAAATAACGTTGCAGTTCAAGATGCGTCCAATGATAAAGTGGATTGCGTAAAGTATATGGAACAGTCTCTGCCCATTTCTGAAATTTTTCCCAATCGCTTTTGGTACCGGTAATAAATTCCTCAGAAATACCATTTGTCCGCATGGCCCGCCACTTATAGTGATCGCCATTCAGCCATACTCTTGTAATATTTTCAAAATTTTTATCTGCCGCAATTTCATCAGGCGGCAGGTGATTGTGATAATCAATGATGGGCATGTCTTTAGCGAACTCATGATAAAGTTGCTGCGAAGCCTTGCTCTGTAGCAAAAAATTTTCATCAAGAAATTTTCTCATATGACAAATTGAAGTGAGATTTATAAATCCTTCAGGAACAGGTAATAAATGTATGAAATCTATTGGCTTAAAACACCGAAATCTTCGCAATCGTTGCCGGGAATGCTATTAAACATGGCTTGATGATTGAGGCTATTGATCCGGGAGACTATTTCGAAAAATTAGAAGTTTTATTTATTCATTATTGAAACTAAAATCATGGAAACAGCAACAACAGCCGCAAGAAGAACTAAGTGGGTATTGGATCCTGCTCATAGCGAAATTTCATTTAAAGTAAAACACCTGATGATAACAAGTGTAAGGGGTCAGTTTAAAAAATTCAACGCAGACGTTACAACTATCGGTGATGATCCTTCAACTGCCACTGTGCATGCTGAAATTGATACTGATTCGATCTCTACCAACGATGAAGGCCGGGACAAACATTTACGAAGCGCTGATTTTTTTGATGTCGAAAATCATGAAAAGATCGTTTTTGAAGGAACATCATTTAAAATGCTCAAAGCTGATCATTATCAACTATCCGGCATACTTACAATGAAAGCTATCAGCAAAGATGTAAAATTTGATATAGAGTTTGGTGGCATCAATAAAGATCCATGGGGAAATCAAAAAGCAGGGTTCTCTATCAATGGAAAAATTAATAGGAAAGACTGGGGATTAAATTGGAATACAGTTCTCGAAACGGGCGGAGTATTAGTAAGTGATGAGGTGAAGATCAGGGGTGAGGTACAGTTTATAAGAAAGTCTGATGATTATTAATAAATGATCATATACTGACACCTATTTTCCACGGGATGAAATCATCCTGGAGCCTCACCCTCTTATCCCTCTCCTTCAGAGAGGGACGGTGCAATAGTACAAATCCAATCTTTTAATTCTTCCACATCAACAGCAAAATAAAATCAGCATACTATAATGACACACCACGCTTCCATGGTATGAAATCGTCCTGATTAAGCTGAACAGCCTTTGGGATTATTTCTCCACTGGCTGCTTTTATGCAATATTCCAATATTTCCTCTCCCATTTGCTGAATGGTTTTATCACCTTCGACTATTGTTCCGCAGTCAATATCGATAATGTCATTCATCCGTTTTGTAAGCCTGCTGTTTGTACTTACCTTAATAGTAGGGCAAACAGGATTACCAGTTGGAGTTCCTAAACCAGTAGTAAATAAAATCAAGGTAGCACCACTTGCCGCTTTACCCGTGGTCGCTTCTACATCATTACCGGGAGTACAAACCAAATTCAGTCCAGGTTTTGTCACTGGCTCGGTATAATCTAATACATCAACGACCGGTGATGTGCCACCCTTTTTCGCAGCTCCATTACTTTTTATCGCATCCGTAATCAAACCATCTTTAATGTTACCAGGAGAAGGATTCATATGAAATCCTGAACCAACTTTATGCGCCGCATCATTATAGGCCGTCATTAAGTGAATAAACTTTTTTGCGGCAGCTTCATTGGTTGTCCTGTCAATGAGATCCTGCTCAGCACCACATAATTCAGGAAATTCTGCCAAGAGAATTTTAACGCCCAATGCAACAACCAGGTCGGAAGCATAACCGACTGCAGGATTTGCAGAAATGCCACTGAATCCATCACTTCCCCCACATTTGACACCGATACACAATTTATCTAGTGTAGCAGGTTTACGTTCGATCTTATTTATTTCAATTAATCCTTCAAATGTCTTTCGGATCGCCTCAGCTATCAATTGTTCTTCGCTTTGTGATTGCTGTTGTTCAAAAATATAAAGCGGCTTATCAAAATTTGGATTTCTCTGCTTCAGGTCATTTACAAAATCCTGCACCTGCAAATTCTGACAACCTAAGCTTAATACAGTAACTCCCGCCACATTCGGATGATCAGCATAAGAAGCCAACAACTTACCAAGTATACCTGCATCCTGTCTTGTGCCGCCACAACCACCCTGGTGATTTAAGAATTTTATCCCATCCACATTTTTGAATGGCCGATTTCCATTTGTGTGTTTCGGAACCGAAAAAATATCTATCGCAGAGATGTCTTTTCCTTCTTTATAGGCTTCTATGAGCTGGTGAGTATAACTTTTATATTTATCAGTAACTGCATAACCGAGTTCATTATGCAATGCCTCTCTGATCACATCAAGGTTTCTATTCTCACAAAATACAGTTGGAATGAACAACCAATAATTGGCTGTTCCTACCCGGCCATCACTTCTATGATAGCCATTGAAAGTTCTTGCTTTGAATTTAGAAACATCCGGCGCATGCCATTCATATTTTGCACCACGATATGTAAATGGATCGGCCGCATGCTTCGTATTGGTCGTTGTCATCAATCCGCCACGGGGAATAAAATTTTGTGCTTTACCTACCAAAACGCCATACATGATGATCTCATCGCCGGTATCCAGATCTTTTGTAAAAAATTTATGTTTGGCATTGATATTATCCTGCAATACATATTCGTCTCCTTCAAAAGAGATCGTTTCTCCTTTCGCAAGATCAGCCAATGCAACAATCACATTGTCTTTTGGATTAACTTTTAAAACCTTGTGCTTCATTGTAATTAAACAACCACTTTTTTTGATTCGATCCGGGCTATGGTTTCTAAAACTCCATTTGACAAAAACCCATCGAGGTATTCCTGTATGGATCGTAACAGCCCCGGAAACTTTGTTAGGTCAATGCCCCAAAGTTCTTTGTTTTGCATGACAATTTCAGCTACTTTATCAGAAGAATTACTGTTCCAAACCTGGAAGAAATATTCAGCAGAATCATCTTTTATTTCGTACAATTTATCTTTTCTCTTTCCAAAGTATTTCCCGCTCTCACTTTTAATTGCTCTCATGTATAATAAGAAACCAGCTAAACCCGCTGCCATATGAGCAGGCACTGAATCCCGTAATTCATAATGCTTTTGCAGCAAAGGAATATTTCTCATTTTCATTTTGGAAGTATACTGAACAGTAATACTCAGCCACTGATGTTCAATGAAAGGATTACAAAAACGTTCAAAAACACTATTCGCAAAATCTTCTTTAACTTTTTTATCAATAGAAAATGGAATTGCCGGTGCAATTTCAGTATGCATTAGCGCTTTGGTAAATCTTCCATACACTGCATCATTCATTGCTTCCCGGGTAATATTGAACCCACTCAGGAATGCAAGACCGCAATTGAACGAATGTGTACCATTTAGCAAGCGTAATTTTAGTTCTTTAAACAAAGTGATATCAGGAGTAATGATCACTCCTTCATCAGACTTAGAAAAACACAAAGTCTCTTTTACTTCTTCATCACCTTCAATTGCCCAAAGACGAAATACTTCACTCATCGTTAATATTTCATCTTCATATCCCAATTCAGCTTCAATCTTTTTTGTTTCAGCCGCACCTGGTTTTCCCGGCACAATACGATCAACCAAAGAATTACAAAATGTATTGTGATTTTCCAGCCATTCAATGAATTTAAAATCAAGACTATTCTGATGAGCCAATTCCAACACGATACTTTCTAGCTTGGTTCCATTATCAGTTATCAATTCGGTGGGCACGATCACCATGCCACTTTCTTCACTCCCGTTAAAGGCTTTGAATCTTTCAAACAAAAATGCAAGCAGTTTACCCGGGAAAGAAACAGGCGGCTCGTTATTGATATTATCTGCTACTAATTGAATTCCTACTTCGGTAGTATTTGAAATGATGATCTTCATTTCAGGATTGTATGCACATTTCAATATCAACGGCCAATCTGTTTTTGCCCCTAACACACGACTCACCGAGGCATTGATAATATTTTCTTCCACTGTTTTTCCATTTTCTACGCCGCGAACACATACAGTGTACAAACCATCCTGCAGATCAAAAGCGCTGCTGTCGCTATCTGTCGATTTCACGATCACCACTCTTCCATTAAAAAGTCCTTGTTTATTTGCTTTATCAATAAAATGATCAGGCAAAGCTCTTAGCAGCACGCCGGTGCCAAATTGTAAAACCTTTTCCGGTAATTCAAAAACTTTTTTATCCGGAATATCTAATCCGTTTCTATTTGAAATTTGTACAATATTATTTTTCGATAATCGCATATAATTCGATTTTCTTTTGCGCTCCCAACAACTTTGCTACTATCACTTTTTTCATCCATGTCAATGTTTCAATAACCACTTCACAAGGTCTTCAGCTGCTTTATAGTTTTCATATTCCAGGGGCAATTTTCTTCCATCCAAATATTCATTATATAACCAGGGGTCGCCAACTGCAAAGACGGTTCCTTTACCATAGTTTCCTATTGCAATTATTACATCTCCAGCCCTGGCAGCATTGGCTTTTGAAGGCGCCTTAATTTCCAATGCACTTACTTCTTTCAGATACATTTTTTGAGTTGTTTTGAAAATCGGGTTGTTGTTTCCTGGAAATACGACCCCCTGTTCATACACATCATTTTTCACCA
>DASTZB010000395.1:0-26627 GCA_035764525.1 Chitinophagaceae bacterium
CAGAAGGTACTCCTGATTGTTATGAGCCAAACTCAAAATATTTGACAGATCATCCTGCTGTTCTTGGTGCATACAGCAGTTTACCTGCCGTACATGGATTAAACACTGAGATAATGAAACATACATTGGATACAGTTTGGAAGATTTGGAAATGGAATGATACATGGGGCTGGGATTTTCCTTTGACTGCAATGACCGCTGCAAGATTACATCTTCCTGAAAAAGCAGTTGATGCTTTACTGATGCCCATCAAAACAAATAGATATTTGATCAATGGACATAATTACCAGGATGAACGTTTAACGATCTATCTGCCAGGCAATGGCGGGGTGTTGAATGCTGTTGCACTAATGTGTACAGGTTCTGACGCAGACAAAGAGATCAATATCGGTTTCCCAAAAGATTGGAAAGTAATATGGGAAGGATTAAAGAAACTGTTTTAACCCCTGAAAGGAAAGCTTAGAAATGATGATGTATCTAATTAGGTGATATGATTTATCTTCCCTTTTTTAATTAGGTTTATGAGCACCCGGCAGAAAATAATTTTAATTACTGCAAAAGAAATGCAGCAATGCTTCAATAGTATTTTATTAAATACAGGATTTGGTGAAGATAAAGCAGACCGACTTGCAACAGCATTTACTCAAAATAGTCTCGATGGAATTTATACTCACGGTGTCAATCGTTTTCCAAGATTTATTGAATACACAAAGAATGGTTATGTAAGAAAAGATGCGGAGCCATCTCTGAAATCTAAAAACAATGGAATAGAACAATGGGATGGAAATCTGGGTCCCGGAATTTTAAATGCAATGATTGCGACGAATCAATCAATCAAACTGGCGGACGAGTTTGGAATAGGTTGTGTAGCCTTAAACAATACCAATCATTGGATGCGGGGTGGTGCTTATGGCTGGCAGGCAGCAATAGATGGTTATGCGTTTATCGGTTTTACAAATACCATTGCTAATATGCCTGCCCATCGAGCAATTGATAAAAGACTTGGAAACAACCCACTTGTAATTGCCTTACCCTATAAAGATACCTGTATAGTACTTGACATGGCGATGTCGCAGTATTCATTTGGCAGCATGGAATTGTCCGCGCTGAAAAATGAAAGCTTGCAGGTATATGGTGGTTACGACACGGAGGGGAACCTTACAAAAGATCCTGCGGCCATACTTATATCACAAAGACCATTACCTGTTGGTTATTGGAAAGGGGCCGGGCTTTCTTTATTACTGGATTTGCTTGCTGCTGTTTTATCTGGCGGATTGTCTACTCATGAAATAAGTAAGAGAAATATTGAATATGGATTGTCTCAAGTATTTATGTCAATAAATTTAAAACAATTGCCTAATCATTCTTCAATCCCCGTATTAATCGATAATATCATTACTGATTATAAACAATCTGTTCCTGAAACTGAGCATGCTTTAATTTTTTACCCGGGCGAACGGGTTTTAAATAATCGAAGGCGAAATGCTGAAAATGGGATACCAGTAATAAAACAGGTGTGGGAAGAAATTCTAAGATTAAATAAATGATCAATGCATAAAATACTTCCCACGATAGTTTGCAACGACATTAAAGATAAATAGTCAATGGATCGTTTATTTTGACAAATACCGGGATCACAAATATGGAGCAGTTCAATCGCAGGATCTTATCCACTGGACAGATATTTCAGATAAAATTTCTTTACCTAAAGGAATACGCCACGGAAGTATTTTTAAGGTAACCCGGACTGAACTGCATGTATTACTGAAGTTATAAGCTTTCATAGTTATTGCAGATGAATATTTAAGCTTCAGGATACATCAGGACGGTCTCCTGTGGCTTAAAGCTTACTTTACACAATTAAAATTACTTGCCAATTGAAAAAGATCTGCATTACAACTTTCTTATTTATATATATTTCTTCAACATCGCAGGTTGCTATTCCTACGTGGGTAAAAAATGTTGGCGCAAAGACATTTCCGTCTTCTAAAAAGATCTTTTTTGCAAATGATTTTGGAGCAAAAAGTGATACAACATTTATAAGTACTAAAGCAATTCAAAGAGCAATAGATAAATGTGCTTCAGTTGGCGGCGGCGTTGTAAAATTTTTGCCAGGCGTATATGTAACGGGAAGTCTTTTTATTAAATCCAATGTTGAATTAAGGATCGATGATAAAGTTTTAATTCTTGGCTCACAAAACTTTGATGATTATCCGGAGATGCAAACACGAATTGCCGGAATTGAAACCAGTTGGCCTGCAGCTTTGATAAACCTGGTCGGTGTGAAAAATGCTGCATTGACCGGCAAAGGAATTATCAACGCAAGAGGAAAATTCTGCTGGGATAAATACTGGAGCATGAGAAAGGAGTATGATAAGAAAGGTTTGCGTTGGGTAGTGGATTATGATGCAAAGAGAGTAAGAACAGTATTGGTTCAAAACTCCGGGCAAGTAACTATAAAAGATATAACGTTTAAAAATGCCGGCTTCTGGACTATACAATTATTATACTCCTCTTACTTAACAGTAAATGGTGTAGTGATAAAGAATAATGAAGATGGCAGTGGCCCAAGTACTGATGGTATTGATATAGATTCTTCCACATGGACATTGATCGAGAATTGTGATATAGATTGTAATGATGATAATTTTTGTTTAAAAGCCGGAAGAGATTGGGACGGGCTTCGTGTAAATAAACCAACGGAATATGTGGTAATACGTAAATGCATAGCACGTCGCGGGGCTGGACTTGTTACTCTAGGAAGTGAGACCAGTGGAAGTATCCGTCATATTTATTGTACCGATCTTTCTGCAAAACATACAGACAATGGATTACGGATCAAATCAGCAACTACAAGAGGAGGAACTGTGGAAGATGTTTATTTTGTAAACTCTGTTTTGGATTCTGTTCGTAATGCTTACCAGTTTAATTTGAATTGGTATCCTGCATATAGTTATAGTGAATTACCAAAGGGATATAATATCGATTCGGTGCCACAACATTGGCGGGCTTTAGTACAAAAAGTGACGCCGCCTGAAAAAGGGATTCCCTATGCAAAAAATTTTTATATCAATAATGTTAAGATCACAAATGCTCAAAAGGCATTTGAAGTGAATGGTCTTGAAAACTCATTGATCGAGAATTTCAATTTCACCAAGTCATCAGTAACAGCGGCTATCCTGGGTGAAATGGTGTTTACTAAAAACTGGACATATAAAAACTTTACAACTTCCATTTCCCAAAAAACGGAAGAGAAAAAGAAAATAGAAGGGATTGAGGCGCAGGAACGTCTTAAACAATAATTTTTTAAAAAAGGATATTAATGAATAAGGTATCTACTATTTTTTCAATTTTCATTATCAGCGTTTCTTTTTTGTCGCTTAAGAAAGAAAAGCCTGTCTTCTATATAATTGGTGACAGTACGGTAAAGAATGGTGATGGTACGGGAAAAAATAATCAAATGGGATGGGGGACAGTTATCACCCCTTTTTTTGACACTACAAAGATCGATGTCCGCAATCATGCAATAGGTGGCCGAAGCAGCAGAACTTTTATTTCTGACGGAAGATGGGATAAGATTTTAGAAACATTAAAGCAAGGTGATTATGTCATCATGCAGTTTGGTCATAACGATGCAAGTCCGCTGGATGATACGGCCAGGGCAAGAGGAACCATAAAAGGAATAGGTGATGACAGTACAGAAATTTATAATCCTGTCCGGAAACTAAAAGAAGTAGTGCATACTTATGGATGGTACATGCGCAAATTCGTAAGAGAGTCAAAAACAAAAGGGGCTATTCCTATTGTATGCTCCTTAATACCGCGAGACAATTGGAAAGACGGAAAAGTGGTCCGCTCTGCAGATTCTTATGCTTTGTGGGCAAAGCAAATTGCTGAACAGGAAGGTGCATATTTTATTAATCTGAATGAACTGATCGCTGCTGAGTATGAAAAAATGGGAGAACAGGAAGTTCATAAGTTTTTTCCAGTCGATCATACACATACTAATCTTGAAGGAGCAAAGTTGAATGCAGAGATCGTAGCGAAGGCTTTGAAAGAAATAAATCCCGGAATGATCAAAAAGTACATGACTAAATAAATTTTATGAAAAAGGCTTTCATTCTTATTCTTTCATTTTTTATTTTATCTGGAGCAAACTCACAAAACCTGCCTGCTAAAAAGAAGATACTGGCTACGCTACGGCTCACTAACAAATATTTTATGGAGAAATGGCCGGATGCAGGAAAAACCATTTTTACCAATATTGAAAGACCAAGCAATATCTGGACAAGAGCTGTTTATTATGAAGGCCTCATGGCTTTGTATAAAATTGACAAGCAGCGATCATACTATGATTATGCATTGCAATGGGGTGAAAAACATCAATGGGGATTGCGTGGTGGTGTTAAAACAAGGAATGCCGATAATCAATGTTGCGGACAGACTTATATCGATATGTATTTGCTGGATAATAAACAACATCCTGGAAGAGTAAAAGATATTAAAACATCTGTTGATTCAATGTTGCTTACAACAAAGATCGATGATTGGAACTGGATCGACGCATTGCAGATGGCCATGCCTGTGTTTGTGAAGCTGGGTAATCTGTATGATGAGCCGAAGTATTTTGATCGTATGTACGAGATGTACGCTTTTACTAAATACAAGCATGGGGACAATGGATTGTATAATCAACAAGAACATTTGTGGTGGCGTGACAAAGACTTCGACCCTCCCTATAAAGAGCCAAACGGTGATGATTGTTACTGGGCCCGGGGAAATGGATGGGTGGTGGCTGCTTTGGCAAAAGTGCTGACAGACTTACCAAAGACCGATCCGCATTACCAGGAATACTTACGAGATTTCAAAGACATGTGCACCGCTTTATTGCCGTTACAACGCAACGATGGTTATTGGAATGTAAGCTTAAATGATCCGAATAATTTTGGTGGTAAAGAAGTTTCAGGGACCTCATTATTCATTTATGGTTTTGCATGGGGAATAAATAATAATATACTTGATAAGAAAACTTATTTGCCTGCAATTACAAAAGCATGGAATGCGATGAGCAAAGAAGCAGTTCATCCGGATGGAAAGCTGGGTTATGTACAAGGAACAGGAAAAGAACCGAAAGATGGCCAGCCGGTGAACTATGATAGCACACCTGATTTTGAAGATTATGGATTAGGATGCTTTTTATTGGCTGGAACAGAGGTCTATAAATTGAAATGATGGATATTTGATGTAACCATGAGATATTTTATTGCAATTCTATTTTTGCTACCGGTTATTTTCGTTAATGCACAAAAAACTTCAAAGCCAAATATTATTTTCATTTTTGCTGATGACCTGGGTTATGGAGATATTGGATGTTATGGTCAGCAAAAGATCGAGACTCCCAATATTGATAAGCTTGCACAAAAAGGAATGAAGTTTACACAGTTCTATTCCGGCTCTACTGTTTGTGCGCCATCAAGATCAAGTTTTCTTACTGGGTTACATACGGGACATACTGCCATACGCGGAAACGCATCTTATCCGCCAGAAGGGCAAACGCCAATACCAGATTCAGTGATAACATTTGCAAACCTGCTTCAGCAAAATGGTTATGCTACCGCTGCATTTGGTAAATGGGGGCTTGGTTATATTACTACAAGTGGTGATCCGAATAAAAAAGGTTTTGATCTGTTTTATGGGTACAATTGTCAAACCCTTGCTCATAATTATTATCCTGATCATTTATGGAATAATCATGATCGGATAGATTTCGCTGCCAAAGACAGTGTTTATTCAGCCGACATCATTCATCAGCAGGCATTGCAATATTTAAAGAACGCAGGTGATAAACCTTTCTTTATGTATTTGCATTATACCATCCCGCACAGTGAAGTAATTGTTCCGCATGATAGTATCTATTATTATTATATTAAAAAATTTAATGAACAACCAGTTGTGGCAAAGAGAATGTATGACGGTCGTCCGCTTGGTGAATACCCGCATGCAAGTTTTGCAGCGATGATAACAAGACTCGATAGATATGTTGGTGAAATAGTAAGGCTGGTGGAGGAAAAAGGAATTGCCAATAATACACTGATCATTTTTACGAGTGATAACGGGCCACATAAAGAAGGTGGCGGCGATCCGGAGTTCTTTAACAGCAATGCGATTTATAAAGGAATAAAAAGAGACCTGTATGAAGGTGGAATAAGAGTTCCTTTTATTGCTTATTGGCCCGGAAAAATAAGATCAGCAGTGATTGATAAACCGGCAGCGCTTTGGGATATGTATCCCACATTTCTTCAATTGGCAGGAGTGGCCGTTAAGGAAAAGACAGATGGCATTTCATTAGTACCAGCTCTTTTTCAAACCGGAAAACAAAAGCAACATGAATATTTCTATTGGGAATTTCATGAGAACGATGGACGGCAGGCCGTACGATGGGGAAAATGGAAAGCAGTAAAGCTGTCAGTAAGTAAAATTTCCGATCCGGCGATTGAATTATATGATCTGGATAAAGACCCTCAGGAAATAAATAATGTAGCTGCGCAAAACACAGATGTTGTTAAGAAGATGGCAGAATTGTTTGCAAAAGAACATCAGTATAATCCTGATTGGCCTTTATTGTTTAAGGAGGGAAAGAAATAATGGGTTACAGCTCGTATTCACGGGGGCTGCCCAAAACATATTTTATTGCCGTAAATTTATTCGGGGCAAGACATCGGGCGGAGTGAAGTACTAAAAAACGATAATGTTAAGGAATAAAAATCTTACGCGAATTTTTCTTCGGGTTGCAATTATTAGTTTGCTTATTATTTTTTTATGCAGAGTATATATTGAATACATGCTTGCGAATGATTTCTTTACAAATTTTAGTGAATTTTTGTATTCCGTTTGTTATATATTAATTTACACTTCAATTTTCACTTTTTTAATATCAGTAATAATTTTAATCGTTACTTGGTTTAGAAAAAGTAAAAATTAATAATAACAGGCCAACGAACCTTTCGTAGTATTTTTAAAAGTGAAATCTCTTAAAGTCCGCAGAAGACTCGTTTTGAGAAAAAATACTAATCTGATACCTTACTAGTTTTTATAGATAAATTAAATTTCATACTATCAGGATAAAGGTGATATATGGAATCAAAAATAATATATTTCTGAACTAAAGAGGGCGAAAAGTAACAATTAAATGAAACATATAATGCTTTAAACTTTGGAATCATTCGGCTAAAAAAATATTTCATTTTTGGCACTTCTGCTTCAAATAAAATGCTATCCTCTCTAAAAGAATTAGTTTTATAGTGTCGATCCAAAGTAAATTCACCTAATGGTTTTCTAATTCGAAAGTCACCAATTGAAATATTAATTGAATCACTTAATCTATTGTTTGGTATATTCGAACCTTCCACTATCAAATGTGGATTGTCGCATGAACTGAGCACCAAAAGAGCGGTAATTAAAAGATAATTAAAAATAAATTTGATCATTTTTGTAATTTTCACGTCGTCGCTGGTATGAGGCAAAGGCTTTGTGCTTAGCCTACCAACGAACGAATTAAGAAAATAAATTTATGCTGTTGTTTGTAACTAATGAATTATTTTTTGTTATCAGACTAAAACAGAACATTAACAAGGCATAAAGATCATTTATGTCTTTGGGCCAAAACATTTATTACATCTTGCAGTTTGTAATTCTTTGCCTGTAATAAAACAAGATAGTGATAAAGAAGGTCAGCAGATTCGTCTAAAAATTTTTCTTTATTATCGTCTTTGCTTTCGATCACAAGCTCCACTGCTTCTTCGCCGACTTTCTGTGCGATCTTATTAATACCTTTTGTAAAAAGTGAGGAGGTATATGATGAAGCCGAGGGATTATTTTTTCTATCAGCAATTATATTTTCTAATTTCTCCAATGAAAACGATGGGTTGCTTTCATTAAAACAAGTATCGGCACCTGTATGGCAAACCGGCCCAGTAGGAGAAGCCTTGATCAACAAAGTGTCATTATCACAATCAGCAATAATTTCTTTCACTAATAAGAAATTATTAGTTGTTTCTCCTTTTGTCCAAAGACGTTGCTTGCTTCGGCTGAAAAAAGTCACTTTGCCGTCAGCATTCGTTTTGTCAAAGGCTTCTTCATTCATAAATCCAAGCATCAACACTTTATTGGTTACAGCATCCTGTATGATGGTAGGAACTAACCCGTCTGTATATTTTGAAAAATCTGGTTTTATCATCTGACTGAAATATTTTTAGTAGCTAAATATTTTTTTAGATCTGGTATTGACCCCAAACCCCTAAAGGGGCTTTATAGTCTGACATTAATATCATTCTTGTTTAAAAATAATTTTAACTCAGGTATTGCCACTTCTTTAAAATGAAAAATGCTTGCTGCCAAAGCTGCGTCTGCTGAAGCTTTTTCAAAGACTTCAACAAAATGATTCATATTCCCCGCACCGCCACTTGCAATAACCGGGACAGGCAATTGTTCAGATAGCAACTTAGTTATCTCAATAGCAAATCCATTTTTTGTTCCATCATGATTCATAGATGTAAGCAAAATTTCTCCAGCGCCTCTGTCAACGGCTTCACTGGCCCAATCAAAACATTTTTTATCCGTCTTTGTTCTGCCGCCATTTAAATAAACATACCATTCACCATCCTCTTCTTTTTTTGTATCCACTGCCAGTACTATACATTGACTGCCGAATTCTTTGGAAAGTTCATTGATCAATTGGGGATTTTTAAACGCTGATGTATTGACTGAAATTTTATCTGCGCCATTTTGCAGCAATACATTTACATCTTCCACGCTGCTGATTCCACCACCAACCGTAAATGGAATATTTACATGATGGGCAATCTTATTTACCAGATCGCTTAATGTTTTTCGTTTTTCTATTGTCGCAGTGATATCCAGGAAAACTAATTCATCTGCTCCTTCTTTTGCATACAATGCTCCTAACTCTACCGGGTCGCCTGCATCACGAAGATTAATAAAGTTGGTGCCCTTGACAGTTCGCCCATCTTTAATATCTAAACAAGGTATGATGCGTTTTGTCAACCCCCTAAATCCCCCTGAAGGGGGACTTGCTGCATCAGTTTCTATTTTTGATTTTAGGTTCATCAGTGTTAATTGGACGGGTTTATTTTCTTGAGCTCAATGCTACTTTAATTCCCAATCCAACTAATAATAATCCTGTGATCTTATTCTGCCATTTAATGAATGCCTGTTTATCAGCCAGCCAGTTCCCAAGTTTTCCAAACAACAAAGCCACGATGATATTTACAATTGTTCCGGAGAAATTAAACCAGAGTCCTAATAAAAGAATTTGCAAAGCACTATTTCCTTTTTCAGGATGAATGAACTGGGGAAAAAATGCTAGGAAGAATAATGCCACTTTGGGATTCAGGACATTGGTAAAAACTCCCTGCCAGAATAATTTGGGAAGCGATTTTTTCTCAATCGAATCGGTAATACTGAATTTATTTCGTTTGCTTAAAAAGGATTTTATTCCAAGATAGATCAGGTAAGCAGCGCCGGCATATTTAATAATATCAAAAGCAATAGCTGAATTGGCGATGATGGCCGACAAACCAATGACTGCTGCCAGTAGATGAACAATACAACCTCCCGCAATACCTAATGCAGATACAATCCCGGCTTTAACGCCCTGTGAGGTGCTTCTTGTTGCAACATACAGCATGTCATTACCCGGTGTAATGTTTAGCATCAGGCTGGCAAATGCAAACAGCAGAAAATCATTCAGACTGATCATACAAACTGTTTTAGGTCTTTCAGCAATATTTTTTTCTCATAGATCGCTTTACCAACAATTGCTCCGCTGCACCCGGTTTCTCTGAGTTGTAACAGGTCATCAATTGAGGAAACGCCACCACTGGCAATTAAATCAATAGACGGATGGCTGTTTAAAATTTTTTTATACAGATCGATGCCTGTCCCTTGTAGCAACCCATCTTTGCTGATATCAGTACAAAAAAATTGTTTCACTCCTTTTGTCTTATAATTTTCGATTAGATCAAATACAGTTGTATCAGTTGTTTCGGTCCAGGCCTTTATTGCAATCTTTTCCTCTTTTACATCTGCGCCAATAATGAATTTCTCTACACCAAATTCAAGGAACCATGTTGTTAGTTCTTTTTCATTTTTTACAGCTAGACTACCCACGGCTGCATAGGTGGCTCCCGAGTTAAAACAAATACCAACATTTTTTTTCGTACTGATGCCGCCGCTAAAATCAATAAGAAATTCAGTTTTAGAAGCAATTTGTTCCAGCACTTTCCAGTTTTTCACATCGCCGGCCTTAGCGCCATCAAGGTCAACAAGATGTAATCTTTTTAAACCTGTGGCCTCAAATTGTTTTGCTACTTCTAAAGGGTTTTCATTATAAACTTTCTTTTGTTCATAATCACCTTTGGTAAGCCTAACGCATTTTCCTTCGATAATATCTATTGCTGGTATTACAAACCCCCAACCCCCTGAAGGGGACTTAGTATTCACTTTGATCTCATTATTCATTATTTCACTCATAATTCCAAAAAGTTTTTTAATATGATTTCTCCTGTTGCGGCTGATTTTTCAGGATGAAATTGTACCCCGTAGAAATTATCTTTATGCAATCCACTGCTATAAGGTTGCACATAATTTGTTGTTGCAATTGTATGTTCACCACTTGATGCATAATAGCCATGTACAAAATAACAATAACTGTTTTCATTCACATTTTTAAAAAGATCAGTTTTCAATTCATAAATAGAATTCCATCCGACCTGGGGAATTTTTAACTTTTCACCTTTTACTTTAAACTTTTTCACATCTTCATCAAAAATTCCCAGGCATTCTGTATCATTCTCTTCAGAATATTTGCACATTAACTGCATACCGAGGCAAATGCCTAATACCGGTTGGGTCAATGAACAAATAAGCTTATCTAAATTTCTTTCTTTTAAATAATTCATCGCTGTACTTGCTTCGCCAACCCCGGGGAAAATTACTTTATCAGCATTTATAATTTCAGCAACGTTATCGGTAACTATTGCGGTATGACGAATTCTTTCCAACGCATATAAGACCGAACGGATATTTCCTGCATTATATTTTATGATCGCAACATTCATCAGAGCATCCCTTTTGTTGTTGGCAATTGCATATTCTCCACGTCTCTTTTTACCGCCATCTTGATAGATTTAGCTAAAGCTTTAAAAATAGATTCGATCTTGTGATGCTCATTATCTCCTTCCACTTTTATATTCAGATTACATTTGGCCGAATCACTAAATGATTTAAAAAAATGGTAGAACATTTCGGTCGGCATATCGCCAATTTTTTCTCTTGAGAATTTGGCATCCCACACCAGCCAGTTTCTTCCGCCAAAGTCAATGGCAACTTGCGCAAGACAATCATCCATTGGCAAAAGATAGCCGTACCTATTGATACCGGCTTTATTACCTAAAACTTTTGCAAATGCTTCGCCTAATGCAATAGCAGTATCTTCAATGGTGTGATGTTCATCAATATGCAGATCGCCTTTAACTGTAATTTTCAGATCTGCACCGCTATGTTTCCCAAGTTGTTCAAGCATGTGATCAAAGAAATTCAGACGGGTATTAATTTCTGTCTTTCCAGTTCCATCGAGATTCAAATCAATAGCAATCTTTGTTTCATTAGTATTTCTTTCATGCTTCACCCTACGAGCACCTAATTTGAAAAACTCATAGATCTTTTTCCACTCAGTGGTTTCCAATGTTATTGTTGGTTGCAATGTTTTTAGCGTATCGCTGATCTCGGCACCGCCAAGGTTTGGGTCATTATTTATCCAGATTGCTTTGCAACGAAGATTATTTGCAAGTTGTACATCGGTAATTCTATCACCGATCACAAACGAATTTGCGAGGTCATATTCTTGATTATTCAAATATTTTGTAAACATACCTACGCTTGGTTTTCTTGTAGGCGCATTTTCCTTGGCCAAAGTTTTATCGATCAACACTTCGCTAAAATTTATTCCTTCATTCTTTAATTGTCTTAAAATAAAATTGTGAACTGGCAAAAACGTTTCCTCAGGAAAAGAAGCTGTTCCCAATCCATCCTGGTTCGTGGGCATTACTAATTCGTAATCGAACTCTTTAGCAATCCGGGACAACCATGTAAACATTCCTGGGTAGAATTCAAGTTTGTCAAATGAATCGATCTGGTATGTAGGCGGGGCTTCTTTGATTATTGTGCCGTCCCTATCAATAAATAAGACTTTTTTTGCCATGCTATAAATTATTTAGAGCTTCGATTAGTTTTTTGTTTTCATCTTCTGTGCCAATCGTAATACGTAAACTGTCTTCACATAACACTACCTTACTTCTGTCACGAACAATGATTCCTTTTTCACGCAACTGCTGATAGACATTTCTTGCTTCTTTCATTTTTACCAGTAAGAAATTGGCATCGGACGGAAAAACTGCTTCTGTGTCAGCAAGATTTAATAACTCATTTTTCAATTTTTCTCTTTGGGTTACTGTTGCTGTTATATGTTTATTTACCCAGTCAATATTATTCAATGCGTCTAATACAAGTAATTGTGTTGCAGTGTTGATGTTATAAGGGTACTTCACTTTATTCATTAATTCAATGATCGGCTGTGATGCAAATGCCATTCCTAATCTTAATCCTGCCAATCCCCATGCTTTACTCAATGTTTGCATGACAACGAGATTGGGATATTCTGTTAATTCAGCAATAAAAGATCTTTGTTTGGAATAATTAATATATGCTTCATCAATGGCAACAATGCCCTCAAAATTATTCAAGATAATTTCTACATCGGCGCGGTTGATGGTATTGCCGGTTGGATTATTTGGAGAACAGATAAAAATTAGTTTAGTAAAAGGGTCAATTGCTTTTTCAATCGCATCAATGTCGAGCTGATATTCTTTTGTGAGTTTCACTTTTCTCACTTTCACATCGTTCATTTCTGCACATACTTCATACATGCCGTAAGTAGGAGGGAAGATGATCGAATTATCCCGAGCGGGTTCACAAAAGATACGGTACAGGAGATCAATCGCTTCATCACTTCCATTGCCCAGAAAGATATTTTGCTGAGGAACTCCTTTGATCGTACTCAGTTTTTCTTTTACTTCCATCTGTAGGGGATCAGGATAGCGGTTAAAATTATCTGGTAACGGAGAACCAAAAGAATTTTCATTGGCATCAAGATATATCGAAGCATTGCCGGTAAACTCATGTCTTGCCGAAGAGTAAGCTGTCATCTTTTTGATGTTATCACGAACCAGGCTATCTAAATTAAATTCCATTGTTATTACTTTAATCGTATTGCTACTGCATTTTTATGTGCATCTAATCCTTCTGCTGACGCCATTTCCATAACCGTCTTACTGATATTTTCCAATCCTTCTTCCGTTAATTGCTGAAAAGTTATCTTTTTTACAAAACTATCAACTGAAATGCCACTATACATTGCTGCATAACCATTAGTTGGCAAAGTATGATTGGTGCCACTTGCATAATCGCCGACTGACTCGGGCGAGTAATTGCCAATGAAAACAGAGCCTGCCGATATTATTTTGGCAGTTAACTCTTCAGAATTTTCACAGGAAAGAATTAAATGCTCAGGCGCATATAGATTTGACAGATCAATTGCGTCATCGATTGAATTCAGTAAGACAATTTTACTATTTGCCAATGCTTTTTCTGCAATTTCTTTTCTGAACAATTCTTTCAATTGTTTTTTTATGCATTGTTGAACCTTCTCAACTATTGTTCCACTTGTGGTCAACAAAATGACTTGCGAATCTGCACCATGTTCTGCCTGAGATAAAAGATCAGCGGCAACATATTCGGGAATTGCCGTTTCATCAGCGATCACTAAAACTTCTGATGGCCCTGCAGGCATATCAATCGCTACTCCTTCTTTTTGTATCAATTGTTTTGCGGCTGTTACATATTGATTTCCGGGTCCAAATATTTTGAACGTCTTTGGAATTGTTTCAGTACCATAGGCCATTGCCGCGATCGCTTGCACACCACCAACTTTAAAGATCTTTCTAACGCCACAAAGATTTGCTGTGTATAGGATCGCAGGATTGATCGATCCATCTTTTGATGGTGGGGTACAAAGAATAATTTCTTTGCAACCCGCAATAATAGCCGGAATTGCCAACATTAAAACTGTCGAGAATAATGGAGCAGAGCCTCCGGGAATATAAATGCCAACTTTTTCAATACTTACCGATCTTCTCCAGCAATTTATCCCTGGCATTGTTTCGATCACTTTTATTTCTTCTGACTGTGAATTATGAAACTTCTCAATATTTGATTTAGCTTGTTGGATGGCATCTTTTAATTGCTGTGATAATAAATTTGCAGCAGCTTTAATTTCTTTTTCACTTACTGTAAGCTTCTTCAATTTTACGCCATCGAATTCCTTTGTGTATTTACGAAGGGCTTTATCTCCTTTATCTTTCACTTTTTCTAAAATCTTTTTTACGGCTTTTTCCAAAGCGACATTTTCAAAAGCAGGTCGCTTTACAATTTCCTGCCAATCCTCTTTAGTTGGATATTTTGTCACATTTATCATCATAATCTTTTTAATTCTAAAAATTGTCGTCCTAAATTATCATCTTCTCAATGGGTACGATCAAAATCCCCTGCGCACCATTTGCTTTCAGGCTTTCAATCACATTCCAAAAATCATTTTCACTTATAACTGAATGTACCGAACTCCATCCTGATTCTGCCAGCGGCAAAATCGTCGGACTCTTCATGCCCGGCAGAATTTTGATAATGGCGTCAAGCTTATCATTCGGTGCATTAAGCAAAACATATTTATTATTCTTTGCTTTTTTTACAGCTTTTATCCTAAATAATAATTTATCAAGAAGGGTTTGTTTTTCCGCGGATAGATTTTTATTGCTGATCAACACTGCTTCTGACTTTAAAACTGTTTCCAATTCTGTGAGTTCATTACTAAATAATGTACTTCCGGAGCTTACCAGGTCACAAATAGCATCTGCCAAACCAATTTTCGGCGCTATTTCAACAGAACCACTGATCTCCTGTATAGTGGCGTTTATATTTTTTTCTTTAAGATAATTTGAAAGGATCAACGAATAACTGGTCGCAATCTTTTTTCCACTCAGATCAGCAGTAGTTTTTATAGACCCACTTTTTGGAATTGCAATCGATAACCGGCACTTACCAAAACCCAATTTTTCAACAGAGGTAACCTGTTTATTTTTTTCTACGATCACATTCTCTCCAACAAAACCTATATCAGCGACTGCGTCTTGTACGTATTCCGGAATGTCATCATCTCTAAGAAAAAATACTTCTAAGGGAAAATTGGCTGCTTGTACCCTCAATTGATTGTTGCCATTACTTACATCAATACCGCATTCTTTCAACAAAGCCATTGAACCGTCATAAAGTCTCCCTTTTTTCTGCACCGCAATTTTTAAATTCTCACTCATTGTATAAAGTTTATAAAAGAAAAAGGGCTTACTAATGTAAGCCCTTAAAAAGTTTATGTTGTACATAATACCATCATGGCCTACCGATCGGGTAAGATATGATGATGGTTATGTGTACGAGTAATCATTGCAAAGCAAAAATAGGGGAAATGATTATACCTTAAATTTTTTTGTTTCAACTGATACAGTTGGACAACCATATTTGCGGGATGTGGCACACGAACAAACGCTAATTGCCATAATAAGAAGAACAAAACCGGCGAGTAATTTATTTTTCATATAAGGATTTTTACATTAACGGCTAAACGCATTATTTATTTTGTAAAGATAAGGCGGTTTTTTTAAGATCAGGCGGTTAGAAGCCAACAATCTCCTAACTTTACCGCCCTGAAAAATCCGAACTAAAATAACATGCTCCAACTTACAAAACCACTGGCTTTTATTGACTTAGAAACGACAGGGATTAATCTTGCCACCGACAGAATTATTGAAATTGCTATTATTAAGGTACTTCCTGATGGCAAACGCAGTATCAAACGCAAACTGATCCACCCTCAGATGGCTATCCCAAAACAATCAAGCGATGTTCACGGTATTACTGATGACATGGTCAAAGGTGCCCCGGCGTTTAAAGAAGTGGCTCATGAACTAAAGCAAATGCTGGATGGGTGTGATATAGCCGGCTATAATAGCAATCGTTTTGATATCCCGATGCTGGTGGAAGAATTTTTGCGTGCAGACGTGGATTTTGATATGAAAGGAAGAAGATTGCTTGATGTACAAAACATTTTTCATAAAATGGAGCAACGTACGTTAAGTGCTGCTTATAAATTTTACTGTAATAAAAATCTTGACGGCGCACACAGCGCAGAGGTAGATGCAAGCGCCACTCATGAAATACTGATTGCACAGTTGGAACGTTATCCTGACCTTGGCACTTCTATTGATTCTGTTTTAAAATTGATCGGCGAAGAACCTATTGTTGACTTTGCACGACGTTTTATATTAGAAAACGGCGTTGAGATTTTCAATTTTGGTAAGTATAAAGGAAAAGCCGTGGCTGATGTGTTAAGAACCGAGCCTCAATATTATGATTGGATGATGAAAGGTGATTTCCCCCAATACACCAAACAAAAACTCACCGAGATCAGAACAAGAAGTCTGTTGAAAAAGAATTAACAATCATCCTTCAATTTTTTAGTTGAGGCAAAGTCAAAAATTGTAAATTCGTTTTTCCTGAACCAACACTTTTGGAGAAACTTGTAATAATACCTACGTATAATGAGCTGGAGAATATTGCAAATATTCTTGCTGCAGTTTTCGGCTTGCAACAAGATTTTCATGTGTTGGTTGTTGATGATGGCTCGCCAGATGGCACTGCGCAGATTGTAAAGGATCTTTTACCAAAATATAGTGGTCATTTATTTATAGAAGAAAGAACCGGCAAGCTCGGTTTGGGTACCGCCTATATTCATGGATTTAAATGGGCATTGGCAAAGGGATATAATTTCATATTTGAAATTGATGCTGATTTCTCACACAATCCAAAAGATCTGACTCGTTTATATGATGCCTGCAAAAAAGATGGAGCCGATGTTGCTGTCGGTTCCCGCTATGTAAGTGAAGGTGGTGTTATCAATTGGCCATGGGACAGGATCGCTTTATCAAAAGGCGCTTCGCTATATACCAGAATGATAACATGGATGCCAATAAAAGATCCAACCGCCGGCTTTGTTTGTTATAAAAAGGAAGTATTGGAGGCAATGAATCTCGATGCCATTGCATTTATCGGCTATGCATTCCAGATCGAAATGAAATTTGCAGCATGGAAACTCGGTTTTAAGATCATTGAAGTGCCGATCATTTTCCAGGATCGTACACATGGTACGTCAAAAATGAATAAAGGAATTGTAAAAGAAGGAATACTCGGGGTGCTCAAACTCCGCTGGGATAGTTTTTTTAAGAGTTACCGGAAGAAAATAAAGAACAGTAGTGAATTTTCTACAATTGCTATTAGGTAAACAATTGTAAATATTTATTCTTTCACCAGTATTCCATTCAAATTTTCCCATTTACCCATCACACCCCAGCCGCCAAAAGTTTCCGATACTGCTAACAAAATTGTATTCTCTCCCTTTTTTAATGGTAAATAAATGGTATCGAAATAACCGATAGTACCTAGATAACGATAATCTCTTGTTCGAAAACTATTATTGCCACTATAAATCGCCTGCCCGTTACAGAATGCTTTTACCCTGTCACTATACCCAAAATCCAGTTTTTTGATCTGATCTTTATCTGACGTAACAATAATTTTTGCAAACACAGTATTTGAATCTGTGACCGGGTACAAACGGGCAAGATTGGCGAAGCCGCCATTTTCAATAGACAACTTCTTCCATGAAAGTTTATTAACAAGAGATGGATCAAGAATATTTTTATCTTTCAATACATCTTCTTTAAATGGATCTGAAACCAGCCATTGAATTACAGAGTTATCGGGAATATTTGTTGCAGGGCTTTCGTTGACTTTTAATACAATATTATCCGTTGATGTATATGAAAAATTTGCAAACCGCATAGCTGCGATACTACTTAACACGCCAATAGCACCGGCTTTTTGTTCCTGCAATAATTTATTAATAGAGCCGACGAATTTATTATCGAAATACAATTCAGCTTTATCATTTTTTACCAGCAGCTTTACATGAGCCCAATGGTCAAAAGGATATTCGATCACACTATTATAGCCATTTAAAAGACCAGCGGGTTTCCAATGAATATATCCATCAGTTACCCCGTCAAACTGGTCATGATATAATTGCCAGGCAGGATCACCATTGAATACAGGAGTATATTGATATGCATCCGGATTCCCCGATTGGTGGGGACGAAAATAAAGTTCTTCATAATTACCTGAACTGGTTTGTCTAAAAAAAAAGCCGGAAAAGGAGACCTGTTCGCTAAGACAGATATCGAACTCTATAATCCCATTCAGAAATTGAACATTGGCAAGTGAGGCTCTGCCCGCTTTAAGGTAAAGACATTCATATCCTTTGTAAAATTCCACCATTTGCCCCTCCGCATCTATCTTCCATCGCTTGTCGCTGAAAGGAATAATGGTCTGGCTATAGCTTGTTGTTAAAAAGGATGAGAGGAAAACGATTGCGAAGATTGTCTGTACCTTCATAGTCCCGATTTTTATTTGCTAAAATAAAGCGGGAATGCCCGGGGATTTTGTACAAACCCGTGCAAGTTGGTTCAAGTTGAAACAAAATCTTCGAACGATGACAATGAATCATGATACTGAATACCTCCAACTCTGTATCAGGCTGATCGAACAGAAACTTAACTGGCGGACTGCAGTTGAATGGCGTAATTATGAGTTCACAGAACTCAGTGAAAAAATTTTGGACGCCACTAATGTGAACCTGAGTCCAACAACTTTAAAAAGGATTTTCGGCAAACTGAAATATGAAAGCCTGCCCAGTTCGGCCACGCTGAATGCATTGGCTGCCTTTCTTGGATATGCAAGCTGGATGGATTTTAAATCGAAACAACCTCTCCATAAACCGGAGACCCCAAAGGCCACAACCGCGACGGGGAAGAAATTCCTTTTGCAACTAAAAGTTTGGCCGATGACGGCAGCCGCTGCTCTCATAATCGTGATACTTGCTTTTACATTTTTATCCAGCAAATCCGTTCATCGGCTTAAAAATGAAAAAGAAATTGTTTTTACCAGCAAACCTTTGGCTGACGGATTGCCAAATAGCGTTGTTTTCAATGTTGATCTAAAAGGAAATAAACCGGATAAAATAGTTATTCAGCAATCATGGGATAGCACAAGAACGGTGACGCTACAACCAGGGCAAAAAGAAGCAACTGGTATTTATTATTTGCCCGGCTACTTCAGGGCTAAATTAATTTTAGATGGAAAGATCATTAAAGAGCATGATCTGTTTATTAGGTCGGATAATTGGATGGCGACAATAGACTACAGGCCAATTCCTACTTATATAAAGAAAGAGGACCTGTTGTTACAAGATGAAATGACAGTTAGTGAAAATGTCTTGAAAGAAATAAGAACGATGACTGAACCAACATGGCTTACTTATCATCTGGTAAAATCTTTCGGTGGTTTACAGGGCGATAACTTTACTTTGGAGTCTTCTATAAAAAATATTTTCTCTGAAGGTCCTGCTGTTTGTAAGACAGCAAAAATATTTGTGTTATGCAGTAAAGGTGCATTTATTATCCCTTTTACAATTCCCGGTTGCATCAGCGATATTAATTTAATGGCAAATGATCATTATCTTGACGGTAACTCAAATGATCTTTCTTCTTTCAGCGCAGATCTTGCAGAATGGGCAAATGTGAAAGTGGAAGTAAAGAACCGGAAAATGACAATATTTCTCAACGACAAGCTTATTCGCCAGGAAACTTATAAAGAAGATGCGGGTGAAGTTGTGGGTCTTCGATTTAGTTTTTTGGGGGCGGGGGCTGTGAGAAATGTAAAATTATCTGATGGAAAAGGCGGTAGCGGAATTTCACCATCTTAATTCAACGCTGGCTTGATATCGATCAAAGGAGTTTGATCTAAAACTTCAAGTGCAGAAACTCTTAATCGGTTATTTTCGATTGAAATAACTTTTACAGAATGAATGCCGATAGGATTTGGGCGATCAGGTGATCTTGTAGAAAAGACTCCGATCATTGGAGAATCATAATTATTTCTTGTTACACATTTTATCACGCCTCTATCAGCCTCGTGCAGCCATGTCAACAATAATATCTTCGAACCGACTTTTATATCTTTTATTCCTTCAAGAAATTCAGGAAAGATCTCCACAACAGCTTCCGGCGCATTTTCATCTTCCTGTAACGGGCAATCTTCCATTCTTTTTAATTCAGAATGAATTTTACCAATGATCTTTAATGTTTGTTCCATGATGAAAAAGTTTTTTTGATCTCCGCGAAATATTGTCTTTATGCTAAAATAAAGTGTTTTTGAATTCAGGAGTTTTCCACCTCAAAATGTGCCCGAAATGCTGCCGATTTCTTCATAGCTAAAAATTTTTTTAAACGGCATGCAACATTCCGGTAAAAGCGATTACTTTATATAAAACCGGTTGTCTGGCGATTGAAACTCTTATACCAACTGCTGACGTTTTGGTGCGTCAATGCATGGATGGAAAAGCATCTGCGTATCGGGTATTGTATGACCGTTATTCAAAAGCGATGTACAATACTGCTTTGCGGATCGTGAACAGAACAACCGATGCAGAAGATGTATTGCAGGATTCTTTTTCTGATGCATTTATGCAGTTAAGTTCCTTTGAAAATAAATCAACATTCGGCGCCTGGCTTAAACAGATCGTGGTATTTAAAAGCATTGGTCTTTTAAAGAAGCAGCGAATGAGTTTTGTGGATATGGAAAAGGTGGAAGATATGCCAGAAGAAAACAGTTTAGATGAAACAAATATCTGGTACACGGTAAATATGGTCAAACAAACAATGCAGCAATTGCCGGATGGTTACAGAACGGTCTTATCGCTGTATTTATTTGAAGGATATGACCACGAAGAAATTTCGGAGATATTGGGAGTGGCGCAATCAACCGTGAGAACACAATATATAAGAGCCAAACAAAAACTATTAAAACTTTTGAAAAAAGGAGAAGTATATGAGCAGTGATCTTGAAAAATTTATTCGCAAAAATCGCGGTGATTTTGATGATTCCGATCCTTCAAGCAAAGTTTGGAAAAATATTGAACGATCTCTTCCTGTAAAGAAAGAAGCAAAGCGTTTTACGATAAGAGATATTTATAAATGGAGCGCCGCCGCTGCTATTTTCTTTATCGCGTTGACCTCGGTTTATTTTTTATTTATAAAGAAATCTCCCGGTAACAATCCAGAGAAACATTCAACTGTAAAAACAGGAATGCCGGAGAACTCCTCAAGTCTTGGTAATTTCAACAGCATATCGATCGAATATACTGCAGAATTCAAGGAGGCTGAACAGGCCGTTCAGGATCGTCAGAAAGAATTAAGAGTTGCTATTGGCAACGATCCCGAACTCTATCGCAAATTCCAACAAGACCTGAATACACTCGATAGCTCATATCGCCTTTTAAGAGAACAGGCCAGCCAAAGCATGAATGGTGATGTGATCATTAAAGCCATGATCCAAAACCTCCAATTGCAATCGGAATTATTGGGCAGGCAGTTGATGATCATCCATGAATTTAAAACAACAAAAACTTCCAAAAATGAAAAGAGCATCTAAGAGCATTTTACCAATTCTATTGCTGCTTACGACCGCCCAGTTGCTTGCACAGGATGGAGATAAAGAAAAAAAAGAACGAAAAAGGTATGAGCATTTTAAAGAAAGAAATATCTCAAAAACCTATACTGCTTCCGGCAATTCATTAAATGTTGAAAACCGCTTTGGTAATGTAAAGATCACAACCTGGGATAAGAATGAAATAAAAGTGGACATTCATCTTGAGACTAGTTCTACAGATAAAGAATTCACGGAAAAAAGTTTTGAGCGGATGGATGTGGAAGAAAGCAAAGAGGGGAACAACATCAATTTAAAAACCATTCTTAATAAAGGCGGCGAGAAAAATACAGGCTGTAACAATTGCAGCAATACTATTGTTGTTGATTATGATATTCGTATCCCGGCAAATAATACATTGAAAATTCAAAACTCTTTTGGCGACATCAATATTCCCGATTATACCGGGCCCGTCACTCTTACGGTTAAATATGGTGGACTTACTGCAGGGAAGCTTTCACGTCCAGAAAAAATTGTAGTTGAATTTGGCAAAGCTGATCTGAAAAGCATCGGCAATATTGACCTGGAGTTTAAATATTCAAAAGTGAATATTGGAAACCTGACAGGTAATTGTAAATTGAAATTCTCTTTCTGTGGATATAGTAAGATCAATTTGGATAATGGACTTACGTCATTAACAGTAAATGATTCTTATAGCTCCGTGCACCTGGTGCCGCCAGCGAAACTTGCCGCCAGTTATACGATCACTACCAGTTATGGCTCTTTTGTTGATAAAACAGATATTGGGATCAACCGGGCTGATACGCCTTCTAAATATGGAGCTGATCTTACCCGGCGTTTTGAAGGTAAATCAGGTGCTGGTACGGTAAAGGTTGATATTAAGTCAAGCTTTGGTAAAATAATGATCGGCGAAGGCACTGAAAAAGATATGAAAGAAAAGAAAAAAGTAAGAACATAGTTTTTCCTCATGTTTTGTGTATAGTCATGAAAATTCCTGCTGTCGAAAGGCAGCAGGAATTTCTTTTTGATACCAGCTTCAGTAACTCCGATTGAACTTTCGTTGCGACGCTCCTTTCATCCTTCGTTAATTCTATCCAGCTTCTTTTTATGTGTTACGAATATCTTCCATGTACTTATAACCACTTCCAGTATTCAAAAGCAGGATATTGTCTTTATCTTTTATACTTCCTTTTTGTTTTAAATGATCAAGAGCCTTCCATACAGCGCTGCCTTCAGGAGAAACAAATATTCCTTCTGTTCTTGCAATTTCATTGATGCCATCCGTAATTTCTTTTTCAGTAACTGTTATCAATTCCCCGTTTGATTCAATAATTGTTTTTTTTATCAGGTTCATACCAAAAGGAAACGGCACAGCTAGGCCATGCGCAATAGTTGATTTTGGCAGAAAATTCTTTTCCCAATTAACGGGATCAATCATGGCAGCTTTGATCGGGGTACAATTTTCAGGTTGAACGGCGATCATTTTGGGCAAAGGTTTTTTGATCCATCCCAATTGCCGCATTTCATCAAATGCTTTCCAGATGCCGATCAATCCTGTTCCTCCACCCGCAGGGTAAACAATTACATCAGGCAATTCCCAATTCAATTGTTCTGCAATTTCATAGCCCATTGTTTTTTTCCCTTCCAGGCGGTAGGGTTCCTTCAAAGTAGAGATATTGAAGTAGTCATTTTTTTCATTTATCTCGTTTGCTTTCTTTGCACAATCGTTTATCAATCCTTTTACCGTGATCAGCCTTGCGCCATACATCTCGCATTCATTTTTAAAAACATCAGGTGTATGTGATGGCATGATGACAATACATTCCATTCCTGCTTTGGCACAATAAGCTGCTAGAGCCCCGCCTGCATTGCCGGCAGTTGGAATAATAAACTTGTCGATCCCTAATTCTTTGGCTTTGGATATCGCCACACTGATTCCTCTTGCTTTAAATGAACCGGTTGGATTATGCGATTCATCTTTCATCAGTATAGATAAATAACCATATTTACCTGATAATTTTTTTAAAGGAAGAATAGGAGTGAAGCCTTCCCCGAGGGAAATAATGTTTGTCGGATCTTTTACCGGCAGCACTTCAAAATAACGCCAAAGACTATATTCTCTTCCGTTGATCTCTTCTTTTGAAAAAGTTTTCGAAAGATCATATTCAACAAGGAGAGGCTGATTGCAACAGGGAGAAACATTGATAACTTCTGAAACAGGATAGGATCTATTACAATTGGAGCATCTTAGAACAGTTGCCAAAGAATTTGGGTTTTGTTGTTTTTTCATCGATTCAATTCATTAAAGGATATTGAAGGTAGAAACAAAACGCAATTTATTATATATTGGTTGTCGTTCAAAACGACTTATTTTTTTATGATACCAGCTTCGGTATCTCAATCAAGCTTCTGTTGCGAAGCAGTCCTTTCATCGTTCGGTAATTCTTCCATATTTTGCGACCCAAATGAAAAAGGCTTTTATCTATTTACATATCTCTGTTTTTCTTGCTGGCTTCACGGGTCCATTGGGAAGGCTTATTGATTTGAACGAAGGCTTGTTGGTGTGGTGGCGGTTATTTATTACATCTGTTACGATGTGGATCGTTTTCTCATTTATGGGCAAACTGCAACGCATTTCAGCAAAAGATATATTGAAACTTACAGGCATTGGGTTTTTGGCAGCTATTCACTGGCTTACATTTTATGGATCTATAAAATATGCCAACGTATCCGTGGCATTGGTTTGTTTTTCTGCTGTTGGTTTCTTTACTGCATTGATAGAGCCCATATTGCTACGGGTAAGAATAAAATGGATCGAAGTGTTTCTCGGCTTAATGGTGATCGCCGGTATTTATCTCATCTTTCATTTCAATCCAAAATATAAGACAGGGATCATTCTCGGAATGACCTGCGCCATACTTATGGCATTTGTAATGATATTTATCCGGGAATTCCTGCAACGCATCAATCCGCAGACAGTACTTACGTACCAACTCAGCGGAGGCTTAATAACATTATCTGCGCTAATGCCTTTATATTTGCACCAGTTTCCAACGGACTATATCTTTCCGAATTTGAAAGATTGGATGTGGCTATTGGTGCTTGCATGGTTTTGTTCTGTATTGGCATTTCAATTTTCTACTTATGCACTGAAAAGATTAACCGCATTCACCGTAAACCTTTCCTTCAACCTTGAACCTGTCTATGGGATATTTCTCGCCATTGTTCTGTTTGGTGAGAGTCGGGATTTTGACTGGTCATTTTTTGCCGGTCTCTCATTGATCGCTGCATCATTGATCATTCATATTGTTATGTTATTAAAAAAAGAAAGAAAAATTGTTTTACAAAATGGAATTAACGAACTACCATAAAAACATTGTTGATTATTACGAGGAATCAGAAAATGCCTACAAAGACAGTTGGGATCTTGATAACAGCCTTGCCATTCATTATGGTTATTGGGATGAAAAAGTAAAAAGCTTTCCGCAATCGTTGCAACGAATGAATGAAGTGATGATGGAGGCAGCGTCTATCGGGCCTTCTGATAAAGTTTTGGATGCTGGTTGCGGAGTTGGTGGAAGTAGTATTTTTTTAGCCGAAAATATCGGTTGCAATGTTACTGGAATTAGTTTAAGCGAAAGGCAGGTCAACACAGCAAAAGAACTGGCGATTGAAAAAAAGCTAGAGGCTAATGTTGATTTTAAAGTAATGAACTATTGTGCCACCAATTTTCCTGATGAAAGTTTTGATATTGTGTGGGGTTGCGAAAGCATTTGTTATGCGGATAATAAAGAGCAATTCATTAAAGAAGCATATCGTTTGCTAAAACGCGGCGGTAGATTAGTTGTTGCCGATGGATTTGTAACTGATTTTAAAAACAATGAGCGCCGAACGATCAGGAACTGGCTTGATGGCTGGCAAGTAAATTATCTAGAAACTTTAGATGGGTTTGAGGAGTTTATGGGTGAGGCAGGCTTTAGAAATATTTTTTCCAGGGATATTTCAAAATTTGCGACTCATTCATCACGCCGGTTATATAAATTCTATTTTCTTTCCAATCTTTATTTGCTTTGGAAAACGATCACATTCTCCAATCACTCCACTGAAACGCAAAGAAAAAATATTGCTGCCTGCAGACACCAGTATGTTGGAATGAAAAGAGGTTTATGGCAATATGGTTTGATTGTGGGAACAAAGCCCCGATAATTTTCCTGTTTACTCTTACCTTTAATCTATTATCAAATACCTCAATATGAGACGCTATATTCTTGTTTTTTTGCTTTTTACTTTTAACTTTTTACTTGCCCAGAAAAAACCTCTGGATCACACCGTTTACGACAACTGGCAAAGCATTGGTGAAAGAATGATCAGCAACGATGGCAAATGGGTTGTTTATACTATTAATGTACAGGAAGGTGATAATGAACTGGTGATCCAATCTTCTGATGCAAAATATAAAAAGTCTATACCAAGGGGTTACAGTGCGGCAATCTCCGAAGACAGCCGCTTTGCAATTTTTAAAATAAAGCCTTTTTACAAAGACACCCGTGAGGCAAGAATAAAAAAGAAAAAGCCGGATGATATGCCGAAGGATTCCTTTGCAGTTGTCGAGCTGGGAAAGGATAGTGTATATAAAGTAGCTAAGGTAAAAACCTATAAAACACCTGAAAAAGGTTTTGGCTGGGCCGCGTATCATTTGGAGAAAAAACCTGAGCCGGAAAAACCAAAACAACCCACCACTGATGGAAGCAAAAAAACCATTGACAGTTTAAAAAGAACTATTGATTCTTTGCTGGTAATAGTCAACCTGCCACCGGCCAAAA
>DASTZB010000396.1:0-12153 GCA_035764525.1 Chitinophagaceae bacterium
TTAGTATATACCTCCCACGCAGGACCGCAATGACATGATTTAGCAGAAAAAAAGAAAGATAAAGGCCTGAAGCAATTTGTATTCTGTCAAAATAATTTTCAACCTTATTCCATTTCAGAATGACAAGCGTAATACCAGAAATAACCTGGAGGAGTACAGCTAGCAGGAGCAGGCTCTCAACTATCTTGTTCCTGTAAATCTTTCGTGCTGATCTCATGAACCTGATATGAAGAGCTTCTGAATGAAGAATAAGCAAATGGTTTAGCAAATGAAATCCGATGAAAACCGATAGTGTTAAACCTGTATAGTAATGAATCAATTTCATGTAGAAGATGGTAAGTCTTACCTGTCAATGTATACGCTACAACAAATTTATATTGTGGCGTTTCTATTGCAAAAGTTTATTTAACTGCTGACACGAACCTTTAGGTTTGTTTTCAGATTAGTATCTAAATTTAATTTACTGTTGCTATTACCCATTTTGTTGTTGGTCGCCTGACCAACAATAAAATGGGCTGACAGTAATGTTCTCAATAACTGCTTAATTAGAAAGGTGCTGAAGAAACCCCAAAAAATAGTCTTGAATTTTAAGGAAACTGATTTATGTCAGAAATTCAAAAACGTTGTGTATGTAAGTTTGCATTAAAACTTACGAACATGAAAAAAAATATGGGTAATGCAGACAGGATCATCCGTTTGTTAATCGTGATAACGATTGTTTTTTTATATTACTTCAATATCGTTGAAGGAACATTGGCAAATGTGTTGCTGGCACTTGCAGGAATTTTTCTCGTGACCAGCGTATTAGGGTTCTGTCCTGCTTATTCTGCCTTTGGGATAAAAACCTGTTCTTTTAAAAAGACGATTTAATCTGAAGTAAAGAACCAGGTTGGCCTCAGGCGCCTAGCAACAACATGATGACCAACAACAACTCAAAAAGCAGATTATTCGCAAGATGCCAAAGTGACCAGGTTGACCAACAGCAACGTGGACATTTTCTTTCTATTGCAGATTATTTATAAGATCTGAAGGAACTGAGATTTTATTTTTTAACGGCTTTTCCTCTTCAAAATCTGTTATATTTTGTAAGGTGATGATGGCTATCTGGGTCAGGGCCTCGTCTGTCAAAAATCCCTGGTGTGAAGTTATCAGCACATTGGGAAAGCCTAATAGCCTTACCAATACATCATCCGTGATCACGTTTTCATTCAAATCGTGAAAGAAAAGTTTTTCTTCCTGTTCATACACATCAAGACCCAAATAACCAAGTTTCCCATTTTTCAAAGCGGTGATTACAGCCTTTGTATCTATTAATGCGCCGCGGCTTGTATTGATAAGCATGGCGCCACTTTTCATAATCGCTAATGTGTCGTTATTTATGAGATGCTTTGTTTGTTCTGTCAGCGGGCAATGAAGCGATATTATTTCACTTTGTTGCAATACTTCCTCTAGTGTCAAATATCTTATACCTAGAGCCTCCAATTCTTTATTAACAATGATATCAAATGCCATTACTTTACAACCGATCCCCTGCATGATACGTGCAAAGCACTGTCCTATTTTGCCGGTACCGATCACTCCCACCGTTTTCCCATATAGATCGAATCCTGTCAGTCTATCGAGGGAAAAATTTCCTTCTCTTACCCGGTTATATGCTTTATGCGTTTTGCGGTTGAGTGTCATGATCAATGCAAGGGCATGTTCTGCAACAGCATGTGGCGAATAAGCCGGTACCCTTACTACAACAATATTATTCTTCGCGGCTGTCGCAACATCTACATTATTAAAACCGGCACAACGTTGTGCAATAATTTTTATTCCAATTTCTTTTAATAAATTCAATACCGCTTCATTCAATTGATCGTTTACAAAAGCACATACTGAATTACAACCCTTTGCAAGGGCTGCTGTTTGTTCATTTAAACGGGCTTCAAAGAAAAGTATTTCATGCTGTGTGTTGTAGCGTTCAAAGTATTCTTTATCGTAAGGCTGTGTTGAGAAAAAAGCAATTTTCATTCTGTGAAGCTACAGTTTGTTATTAATTAAGAACCAGTATTCTTCGATTGTTTCATTTTTTGGAAAGACCTGTTAACGAGAGGTCTCCGCATACATGCTGAAGGCACCTGCATCATCAATGTGTGAATCATACAACTTATTTCTATAGTTGTATAACAAATACCATGTTAAACATGCAGACCTTTACAGGCTATCCTAATTTGAAGAAATATAAATAATGGAAAAAAATAAAAACATCCTTACTGATCTCACCGGTAAGACTAATCATACACCTTCAACCGAAATAGAAAAATCAAAAGTGCATATCATCGTTGAGATCATCGAGTATGTGCCAAACGCCGTGCTCAGTAAGACCATTATCAAGAAAACCACAGGAAATGTCACGGTGACGTCTTTTGACTCAGGCGAAGAATTAGCAGAAAAAACTTCTCCTTTCGACACTTATGTGCAGATAATAGATGGTGTAGCAGAAGTCGTCATTAATGAAAAAAATTACTTATTAAGAACGGGCGACGGTATTGTAATACCAGCCCATGCACCGCATTGCTTTAATGCGAATGAACAGTTCAAAATGATCTCAACTGTTATTAAAAGCGGATACGAAGATTAAGGTGCAACAAGAATCATTCTTTTCTTGTTGTTCATAGAGAGACAAAATTGTTTAACGTTTTTTAAAAATTAATATATGAAAAAAATATTTTGCGCTGCAATGATCCTGGCCGCTACTTTCACAATAAGTGCACAAGAAGTCGTGGCATATAAATCTACTCCAAACAATTTTGATTATAGTTCACAGGTACCCGCTGTTATTCGTGCAAATTTCCAGACAAGTTATCCAACTGTCACTACAGCAATATGGATGCCTGCGACAAATGATTGGTGGTATGCAACCTATAAAGATAATAACAGGATAGTTCGTGTTTATTATAATACTCAGCCCTGGTATATGATGAGAGGCGAAAGTTTCAAAGCATCATTGCCTGTGCTTAATACATTTGTACCTGACCAGGTGATCCTGAATGCGATCAATACTTATGGAAACAATTTATATAGTATTACACAAAGGTTGTCAGCAGGGAATGAAGAAGTGTATCATGTAACGGTTATAAAGAATGGTGCATCAGAAGTAATATTGATGAATAGACAAGGAGTTGTTGTTGCCTATACAGATCTGAATAAAGGGGAGGTTGATAAGACAAAACTTCAGTTAATAGTGAACTAATAAATCTGCTCCGAAGGTCACGAAGGGCTCCTTTGGACGTTCAAATGAAAAACAAGCAAAAGACCTGGGATAGCCGGGTCTTTAGTTTTTGACCTGAACCCCTCACAGACATTTTCTTTTTATTGCAGATTATTTGTAAGCCTCTGGGGGAACTGAATTTATTTGTCGCAAGTGTAACGTAACAGTTATAAACCATATTGAAAATATAATCAGATAAAGTCGTTGTAAAATACCTTCATATCTTAATCCTGTAGCAAAACTTATAATAACGCCTATAAAGATGAACAGCATAATTATTGACAACATTAATGCTGGTTGATAAACAGAACGCCAGTTTTCATCACTTCCGAAACCTACTGACATTAAAATGGTACCGATAGTTAATGATAGAAATGTTATGGGACCATTGGTCTTGTGAATTGTGCCACTTGTTGTCGGGAGCGTCCCTTCAGGATCAATTGGAAATATCATGGCAACCAGGACGCCAACCGACCATATTGTCAATAGTATAAGACCAATCTTTGGCCTGGCAGATTTTAAAATTCCCTTATATAATCCTATTACCAGCGCAAAAGAACCAACACTCATACCTAAAAACGCAATCGCCATAAGAAATCCATACTTACCCACAGCATATTCGCTGGTTGGTCTTCGCAGTGGGTTATAACCTGTCGGAAGAAAATGCAGAATAATTATAAGAATAATAAACAGGCAAATACCGATAAGAGCAATAGTCGTCAACAATTGAATTGACCCTTTGTTTGATACTGTCCTTTGTGAGCCACCAAAGTTTTCCATTTTTGTTGATTTAAAAATGACGGTGGAAAGGAACCTATGATTAAAGTTAATAAATAAAGGGTGAATGATATGGATGCATTTTCAATTGCTGAAACATTATGCAGATATATATTCAAATCAGAGTTGTCTTATTATCGAGTTGTTGGTCAGGCGACCAACAACAACACAAAAAAGCAGATTATTTGCACGGCGACAAATAGATTAAGATGACCAACAACAACCGGGGTTCTATCCTGCTTATTCTGCCTTTGGCATAAAAACCTGTTCTTTTAAAAAGACGATTTAATCTGAAGTAAAAGAACCTGGTTGGCGTCTGACGATTAGCAACAACATGGCGGCCAATAACAACATGTTGTTGGGCCGGTGGTCACTATTTCAAATATTCATCCTCTTCATCTCCCCTACCGCATAATCACATGCTCTTGCTGTCAGCGCCATATAAGTAAGTGAAGGATTCTGATAAGAACTGGAAGTCATGCAGGAGCCATCGGTAATAAATACATTGGGACATTCGTGCAGCTGGTTCCATTTGTTCAGCACAGAAGTTTTTGGATCATGGCCCATGCGGGCAGTACCCATTTCATGATTGGCATTGCCGGGAAAAGACATGCTGCCGGTTACTTTGATATTTTTAAATCCAACTGCTTCCATCATTTCACTGGCAGTAACTTTCATATCCTCATGCATCGCTTTTTCATTTTCTTTGAACTCGCAATCCACCACTACCTGTGGCCTGCCCCATTTATCTTTTTTATTATGATCAAGCGTCACCCGGTTATCTTCATAAGGAAGACACTCACCATAAGGACCGAGATTGAGACGCCATTGTCCCGGTTCTGTGCTTGCCAGTTTTAATTCTTCGCCAATAGCGGCATCGGTTCCTCGCCCCCTGCCGGCGCTGACGCCAACATAATAACCGCGGAGAAAATTCTTTTCTTTGCTTGTGATATTTTTGAACCGCGGCATAAAAGCAATTGTTGGACGGCGACCAAAGGTTGTCCATTCTTCAAAGCCTTCCACTTCGGCATTTATGCTAAGTCCTTTATGATGATCCATCAGGTTGCGGCCAACCTGGTCGCTTCCATTTCCCAATCCATTGGGAAAACGTGATGATGTTGAATTCAATAATATAAATGCAGTGGCAACGGTAGAGGCATTGAGAAAAATAATGCGTGCATAAAATTCTTCTGTCTTCATTGTTTCGGTGTCAATGATCTCCACTCCTGTTGCTTTTTGTTTTTGTTCATCATACAACACTTTATTCACCAGCGAATGTGGTCTTACTGTAAGATTGCCCGTGGCAAAAGCAGCCGGCATTGTACTTGCATTGGTACTAAAGTAGGCACCGAATGGACAACCACGATGACAAAGATCTCTTGCCTGGCATTGTCCTCTTCCTTTTACAGGTTGTGTAAGATTGGCGGTTCTGCCTATGATAACTTTGCGGTCATTATATTTTGTTTCGATCTGCTGTTTGAAATGTTTTTCAACCACGTTCATTTCAAATGGCGGTAGAAATTGTCCATCGGGTAAATGTGGGATACCATCTTTATTACCACTTACACCAATAAATTTCTCTACATGATCATACCAGGGAGCAATATCTTTATATCGTATCGGCCAATCCACGCCATGACCATCTTTGAGATTGGATTCAAGATCAAGATCGCTAAAGCGGTAACAGGCTCTTGCCCATAACAACGAACGACCACCGACAATATCGCCTCTTATCCAGTCAAAGCGTTTTGTTTCCTGGTATGGATTTTCTCCATCGTTGATATAAAAATGTTTATTGTCCTCCCGTAGTGAATAATGCCGGCTTTGAATAAAGAATTTCTTTTTGTCTTCCGGTGATAAGGTCAACCTGTGTTTGAATTCCCAGGGATCTTTTGTTGCCGTGGGATAATCTTTTATATGTTCAACATTGCGGCCACGTTCGAGCATTAAAACTTTTAATCCTTTTTCACAAAGTTCTTTAGCGGCCCATCCGCCGGAGATACCGGAACCAACTATGATCGCGTCGTATGTGTTTTTTGGAGAGGGCATTATTCAAGTTGAAAATTGAGAATTGAAAATTGAAAGTTGAAGATAATTCATCATCATTATTTCTATCACTTTTTTATTTGATCAATAAATTTAGAAATATTTTATTGATTCAGCCGGCTTCATAAATGTAGAATTATGAGTGAGCTACAAAGGATTTATAACTCATAATGATCGTTACCGCCAGTGGAGCATGTATTATTTTTTTATGACAATAATCTTTTTGCGTACAATGAATTGCTTTTCGTTTATTTCGATCCAGTATGAACCGGATGAAAGTCCCTTCAGATCAATTGAGTACTCAGTTCCTCCCAGGTGTTTTATTGTATGCTGACTTATTCTTCCGCTGATATCAAAAATTCTTGCCGCAGATGATCTGATATAACGATTACTTTCCAATACAAGCGTTACGTTGTCAAAAGCCGGGTTTGGATAAATGTTTGCGTTAACAATGGGAGGTTCATTGATTGCTGTGGCAATGGAACTTTCAGTAATGACCAGATGCTGATTTTTGCCCACTGATGTAAGGACCTGGGTAATCCCGGATGGCCAGTTTATGACCAGGCTATCGATAGATTGCGCAGTATTCAATCCGAATTCAAGCGGGAAACTGTTGTGTCCCGAAAAACCGGATCCGCTTTGTACCCAACGATATTGCCATGTTCCATTTACCTTGATCTTAACTTTTGCACCAATCGCATTTTTATTAGAAACAACTCCTTTCAAAAAAACTGAAAGCCAGTTGTTTTGATTGGTTCCATTCTTATATAGACGACTTTCAATACCATTGCTTACAGCTACGTAGAGATCCAGGAACCCATCGTTATCATAATCTCCCCAGGCACATCCCATCGAAGGCATTTCATTGTAACGATAGGATTTGTAATTTTCGCTTATTAGCACACTGGATGGTACTTCACTAAATTGAGCAAGCTTATTCCTGAACAGCTTATTCGGTTTGGCGTACCTTGAAATAAAAATATCCTGGAAGCCGTCATTATCATAATCCGCCCAGGCGCTTCCCCATGCAACCCCATCAACATTTTTGAATAATGTATTATTCAATGTAAACATTCCCGCCCCATTATTTATATACATCTTGCTTGGTCCGTTTGAAAGAACTCCCGGTACAAATAAATCGATATCACCATCATTATCAAAATCGGCCCAGGAAATGCCGCGACAATTTTCAATCGTTTGTGCAAGGGTTGAGGTAAGATCCCGTGTGAACGTACTGTCTGTTTTTTTATATACTGAGGTCAATCCCGCTCCCATTACGATCAGGTCGTCGTCGCCGTCATTATCATAATCGGCAAAGGAGGCATAGCCTATTGCATTATCGAATTTAGAGACAAAGGAAAAGGTTTTGTTCTGGTTGTTACGGTACAATTTACCATAACTAAGATCAAAGTATGAGATGTAGAGATCCAAAAAGCCATCCTTATTATAATCGGTCCATACAGTATTCTTGATCCTGCCCTCTGGTTGGATCATGGTCGAAACGGGTTGAAAAGTTCCATTGCCCCCGTTTTCATACAGCACGGGTTGAGAACTGAATCCGTTGAGATAATCGGTCACAAACAGGTCATCGTCACCATCATTATCATAATCACCCCAGGCGCAGTCGGCAGAGCTGGAAAAAGTAAGCTGGCTGTTATTTAGAATTCCGGCCTGGTTTCTATATAGCCTGTTATTACCGGAGGCATACAGGTCACAACTCCCATCATTATTATAATCATCCCAGAATCCTCCGACATTAAACGATTTATCTGTACTAATATCCCCTTGCGATTGTCTTATAAGATCCGCCGACAAGGTGTTGGAGCCGATGACATCACTCATAGAGCTATCAGCTGACCTTTTTGCATACACCCTATAATAGTAACGTGTATCAGGTTGCAGCGGAGCATCTTTAAAAATAACTGTATTAGGTGGCAAAGTGGCAACAGCAGCAAATGATATACTATCACCGGATCTTTCGACAATGTACGCCGTTTCATTGGAGGCATTGTCCTGCCACTCTATATACTGGATGTGTGAGGATATATCAGTTGTTGTAATGGGTGCCGGTTTAAAATTAGCAGGAGGATCAATAATATTTATTGAATAGTCCTGTGTTTCTTCTGCATAACCACAGGGAGGGATAGCAATCGTATTGGGATATACGTCGTCTTCGCAACGGATACGCATCCGCGCCACCATGCCCGGTACCACATTATCAGGCACGGTTACAGGGATATGAAATTCTTCTTTACTTTCTATGTTTGTCCTGGTTAACACTAATTCTTTATCATCATTAAAATCACCGTCGCTGTTCCAGTCAATATAAACCGTGGTACCAATAATGGGATCGCTGGTTTGAACACATCTGTCAACAGCCAGCGTTAAAAATAAGGTCTGTCCTTTAAAAACATTTGTGCTTTGATCGAGATAATCATAATAACCATTTATACAATTAAAGGGTTGGTTATTTATGCTGCCGAAAATCACCTTCGTTGCAATAGCATAGGCATTATAATCTGCCTTGTTTACTGTACAATATTTTGGTTGAACCTGTATAGTATTGGAATACGAAGATGTTCCTGTCTTGTTTACAGACCTGACCCTGTAATAATAGACAGTATTACCATTAACAGACAGATCGGTATAATTAGTGGTGTTAAAATTCAAAAATTTAATTTGTTGAAAATTGGTGTTATTTCCAGCGGAACGTTCAAGCAAAAAGCCTGATTCATTATTCGAATTGTCTTTCCACTTTAATACGACTTCATTTACAGAAATCACTTTTGCCGTTAAACTGTCCGGGTTGGCCGGCAATTGCCCGTTACTCAAATCAATGTTCTCATCAAGTAAAAACACTCCTTGCCCATTGTTGGGCGAAGTAAAATAATTGTACCCATTTGCAAACCATATGCGGTTTGCCGAATCCACACATATATCGTTTACAATCGGCGAAGTCAATGGCGAATTTGTTATATTAAAAGTTTTCCAGGTGGTTCCATCCCATTTTGATATTCCTGCATCCCAACTTCCTATCCATAAGTTTCCTTGTTTGTCTATTGCCAGGCAACGCAAGCGATTCGAACAAATACCGGAATTAGTAGTTGTATACAGCTGAAAATTAGTGCCATCAAAGCGGAGAAGGCCGTCATTACTGGCGATCCAATAAATACCTGAACTATCCTGCAACATATCATATAATGATCCTGAAGGCAGTAGTTGAGGATCAGTTGGCAGATAATAACCTGGCCAGCTTGTAATTATTCCGTTCTTATATTTCTTCAGCCCGGTGTTATTTGAAAGCAGCCATACATTATCTGCCCTGTCAACAAACAGGTTGTTTGGTTGCGAAAAAAAATCCAGGATCTCCTTCCATCCAGTACCGATCCAAACATCAAAATTTTCAAATTTATCCAGGCGGAATATTGAATCCTTTGAGTCAACACCAAATCCTACGATCCCGTTTCCTGAAGTATTTGGATCGTAATTTGTCCACACATTATTTGCAAGACCCCACAAGCCAGAATATGTAGTTCCGACCCACAATTTATTTGAATCTGTCCATACTCCCATGATTTCCGGGGTTTGCATTGTCCCCACATTCAGCTTCGTCCATGTATTATTTTTAAATGCACCCAATCCCCATGATGTGCCCGCATAAACGGTTGATGAATCATTTACCGAAAGGGATATTACATTATCTGCAGGCAGACCACTATTACCTGAGCGGAACCATGTCCATTGTTGCGCTTTACCAGGTAGAATATTAAGCACAAGTAGAATTAAGAACAGTAATTTGTTTTTCATGGTAAGCGATCACATATTTAAAAGGTCGTTTAGAGATCATTGAATAAGCACCAGTCATTAGGCAGCACACACGATGAAGGAAATCATCTTATTCCAGGTAACATTTAAATTTCTGGTTGATTGAATTTCATAGTTTGTAAAGGATCAGTTTCCTGATCTTAATAATTTAAGACAGCCTCAAGATAAATAATATCACTTAATTTTTCAACTACGTTGATGAAGCGGTGCAAATTATGAATGATGTGGTAAATTATGAATTATGAATGTAGAATCATGAATGGACACATAGAACAGGTTTAAATTATGAATGCAAGATCATTCATAACTCATAATTCATAACTCTAAACTTTATTAAAGTGTTTTTTCATTGCAACAGGATAATCTGCCAATGCAGTTTCGGGGTCCTCTAATTCGGGGTGCCATAATTTTTCCCACTCAAAACTGTAATAACCTTTGTACCCACTTTTTGATAATGCATCAACGGCTTCGAAGATTGGTACTTCACCTTGTCCCATTCTAACATACTGCGGTTTGCCATCCACCAGTTTTGCATCTTTGATATGTGTATGATGAATATATCTTTTTAAGATCCTGAACACTTCTGCCGGCGGCTCTTTTGTTATCGTCCACATATTTGTCGGGTCCCATACCAATCCAACATTTGTATGAGAAGCATCCTGCATGATCTTTTCAATATCGTGTGTCCATACAAGATCGCCATGTGTTTCCATTAGCACCATGGTGCCGCTGGCTTTTGCATAATTACCTAATTCCATTAATCCTTTTGCAATAAATTCCATCGTTTCATCTTTATCCTTGTCTTTTGGCAGCAGATTGGGGAATACTCTTACGTTGGGACAATTCAACTGCTGGGCAAGATCGATATAGGCTTTGCCTTCATTTATATTTTTTTCTCTTTCTGCCCCTTCTCCAAAATGTAATGTGCATGATGATCCAAGATCAACAAATTTCAATTTTTTGTCCTTCATTATTTTGAGTGTCGCTTCTATATTTTTTGTGCCGCTGAACTCTTTGCATTTTGTAAGGTCGATCTCCCGTTTTAATCCGCGCAATTCTATTCCCGTATATTCATGCTTATTCGCATAGTCTGTGATTTTTTTAAAGTCCCAGTCAGGACAACCCAATGTAGAAAATGCTAAAGGGAGTTTATCTTTTTTTGATTCAAATGGAGTTTTTGCAAATGCTGCTCCTAAAAGCAGGGCTGATGATATTTGCAGGAATTCTTTACGGGTTGACTGGCGCATCGTTGAACAAGTCATGAGTTCTGAGTTAAGAGTTATGAATTCGAATTTACAAAACAAAGGGCAAGGTACACCAGTTGTGAATTATGAGTTATCAATTATGAGTATGCCCCTAATCCCGGGACCTGCCTGATCCTGATATTTTCGTCTTATATTTTTTAACTTTAGGAAATAAATCCTGAATTATGAGTTTAACATCCCGCAGAGACGTATTAAAAACATTGGCGCTTGGAACAGGCGGTCTTATTCTATCTCCTAAAATTTTGCGATCAACTGATCTTTTTAAAAAAGATCGGCTAGGCATTGCATTAGTTGGGCTTGGTTATTATAGTACAGACCTGCTTGCGCCTGCATTGCAACAAACAAAACATTGTTATCTCGCAGGGATCGTGACCGGTACTCCGTCAAAAGCTGAAACCTGGAAAGCAAAGCATAACATACCAGACAAGAATATTTATAACTACCAAACTTTTGACCAGATCGCAAACAACGACGATATTGATGTTGTGTATGTTGTACTTCCACCATCAATGCATAAAGAATACGTGATAAGAGCAGCGAATGCCGGCAAACATGTATGGTGTGAAAAGCCAATGGCCATCACTGAAAAAGAATGCCAGGAAATGAGCGATGCATGCAAGAAAAATAAAAGATCCCTGGCTATTGGTTACAGGCTGCAACATGAACCTAATACAGACGAATATCGACGCATCGTAAAACAAAAACTTTTGGGCAATGTAAAAAAGCTGGAATGCGCTGCCGGATATCGGGAAAATCGTACCGACCACTGGAAACAAAAAAAGGAAATGGGTGGAGGTGTATCATATGATATGGGAGTTTATTCAGTGCAGGGTGCAAGATTGGGTACGGGCATGGAGCCAATTTCAATTGTATCAGCACAAGCATCTACTACAAGACCCGAGATCTATAAAAATGGATTAGATGAAACAATGATCGCCACATTTGAATTCCCCGGCGGAGTGATCGCTAATATTAAAACAACTT
>DASTZB010000397.1:0-21686 GCA_035764525.1 Chitinophagaceae bacterium
TTGATAAAGCCATGGCAATTCATAAGGCCTGATCCAGATTGCATCTCAACTAAGGCCAGACGCGATTTTTTTATGTCCTTGTTTTCGCTAAACTTGCAGGGTTTAAGCTTGCCACATGAATTTCGAAAAGGAAAATTTCGTCCGCACAAAACTTATTGCCCTTTTACAAAAGCTAAAAAATGATGAACCCGCTCGCTGGGGCAAAATGAATGTTCAACAGATGATCGAACATTTTACAGATGTCATGATGGTGGCATCGGGCAAGACCAAATTACCAATCGTAACACCTCCTGATAAGCTTTCACGGTTGCGGGAGTTCATGTTTAGTGAAAAACCATTTAAGGAAAACACTAAAAGCCCTGTGCTTCCTGAAGATCCAACTCCTTTAAAGAAACGCACCAAAGAAGCTGCTATTGGTAAATTACAGGAAGAGCTGATCTATTTTTTTGAAGCCTTTGAAAAAGACCCGGGATTAAAAACTAACAATCCTGTTTTTGGCGAGCTGGATTTTGATGCTAATATTCAATTGCTTTACAAACATGCATTGCATCATCTTCGCCAGTTTGGAATTGATGTTAATTAAATTTATTTTCTATGAAACTTGAAAATTATGTTGGCGGAAAATGGGTAATCGGGGATGGTGAAGGTCAACAACTTTTTAATGCAGTAACCGGTGAAGTGGTTGCTGTTGCTACTTCAAAAGGATTGGATTTTAAATCGATGACCGAATATGCAAGAAAAGTTGGTAACAGGAATTTGCGAAAAATGACCTTTCACGAAAGAGGAAGAATGTTGAAGGAACTTGCTCTTCATTTGCGTAAGCATCTTGATAAATTTTATGCGATCTCTTATAAAACTGGTGCTACCAAAGCAGATAGTTGGGTTGATATTGAAGGAGGAATTGGAAATCTTTTTGCCAATGCATCGTTAAGAAGAAAATTTCCTGATGAAATTTTTTGCATTGATGGCGAGAGTCACAACCTAAGTAGGAATAATACGTTCATGGGAACTCATATACTCGTTCCGAAAGAAGGAGTTGCTATTCACATCAACGCATTCAATTTTCCGGTTTGGGGAATGTTAGAAAAGGTTGCCGTGAATCTTTTAGCCGGAATGCCTGCAATTGTAAAACCGGCGACTATTACTTCTTACTTAACGGAGGCTGTAGTAAAAGAAATTATCGCAAGTAAAATTTTGCCAGAAGGCGCTTTGCAACTTATCTGCGGTAGCGCCGGCGATCTGTTAGATCATGTTACATCACAGGATGTCATCACATTTACCGGCAGTGCATCAACAGGATTAATGTTGAAAAGCAATCCAAGAATAATGAACGAGAATGTTCCGTTTAATATGGAAGCGGATAGTTTGAATTGTATTGTGCTGGGTGAAGATGTAACTCCCGATAAACCGGAGTGGGACATTTTTGTAAAAGAGGTAAGGAAAGAAATGACATTGAAAGCGGGACAGCGGTGCACAGGTATTCGCAGAATTTTTGTTCCTGAAAATAAAATGGAAGATCTGTGGAAGGCTATTTCAACTTCTTTATCGCAAACAACAATTGGCAACCCTTTAAATGAAAAAGTAAGAATGGGAAGTCTTGCAGGCGAAAGCCAGCGAAAAGAAGTAAGAGAGCAGGTGCAGAAACTATTGGCATCATCACAAATAGTTTATGGTTCGTTAGATAGTGTTGAAGTTGTAGATGCAGATGCAAAGAAAGGAGCTTTCTTATCGCCTATTTTATTGATGAGTGATAAACCACATACGGCAAAGGAAGTGCATGAAGTGGAAGCATTCGGCCCGGTAAGTACAATCATGCCATATAAAAATTTGGATGAATCGATCGAATTAGGAAAATTAGGCAAAGGAAGTCTTTGCACAACGGTAGTAACTGCAGATTATAAAATTGCAAAACAATATGTGATCGGTGCTGCAACACATCACGGAAGGATTTTGGTGTTGAATAATGAATGCGCTAAAGAAAGTACTGGCCACGGTTCACCACTACCATTATTGATTCATGGAGGTCCGGGTCGTGCGGGTGGTGGTGAAGAGATGGGTGGTATTCGGGGTGTAAAACATTATATGCAAAGAGCAGCATTGCAGGGCTCGCCAACTACACTTACTGAAATCACCGGCGTTTACCAGCAACATGCAAAAGGAAAAGATCCGGGCAAACATCCATTTAGAAAATATTTTGAAGAACTCAGGATCGGTGACCAGATCATAACTGAAAAAAGAATAATTACAGGCGAAGACATTGATAAGTTTGCTGACCTGAGCGGGGATCATTTTTATGCGCATATTAAATCAACTGATTTTACAGGTACTATGTTTGAGCAACAGGTAGCACATGGATACTTTATCATGAGTATTGCAGCGGGATTATTTGTTGATAGTTATGAAAAAAATCCTGTGTTGTTGAATTACGGGATTGACGAACTTCGTTTTACCAAGCCGGTTTATCCCGGCGCTGAAATTCATATCCGCTTTACCTGTAAAGAAAAATTGCCAAGTGATAAAAGAGTTGTTGAAAAACCTGAAGATTTCAAACGAGGTGATGATATTGAAAAGGGAATTGTAAAATGGCTGGTTGAATTTATTGATGAAACAAATGAGATAACAGGTGTCGCAACCATTTTGACGATGGTGGCAAAAAACCCCCTGTCCCCCTAAAGGGGAGACTTAGGATAAAAAAATTTTTTTTGAAGAAACTGAACTAAAAAGAAAGAAACTAACTTAGAATATATGAGTGGATATGTGAAAAGTGAAACCCATAAAGGAATCACATCAATTGAATTCTTTCATCCGCAAAGCAATTCATTGCCTGCAAAAATTTTGTATGACCTTTCGGTCGCTATAAAACATGCAGGGGAAGATCCTGCTACAATTGTCATCATTCTTCGCTCTGGAGGCGAAAAAGTATTTTGCGCCGGAGCATCATTTGATGAACTGATGGAAATCAAAAATGAAAAAGAAGGCCTGGCATTTTTCAGTGGGTTTGCCCATGTAATAAATACTATGAGGCTATGCCCCAAATTTATCATTGGCCGTATTCACGGCAAATGTGTTGGTGGTGGCGTTGGATTGGCTGCGTCTGTCGACTATGCCATTGCAAATGAAGCTGCCGAAGTAAGATTAAGTGAACTCGCGATTGGCATTGGCCCATTCGTTGTTGGTCCTGCTGTTGAAAGAAAGATCGGGATATCAGCATTTAGCCAGCTATCAATTGATGCTTTTCTTTGGAGAAATGCGGATTGGGCAAGAAGAAAAGGATTGTTTGCAGAATTACATACAACTACAGAAGAAATGGATGAATCAATTCAACGTCTTGCACATATACTTTCTCAATCCAATCCTGATGCAATGGCTGAAATGAAAAAAATATTCTGGAAAGGCACAGAACATTGGGATCATTTATTGCTTGATAGAGCGAAGATCAGCGGCCGGCTGATCTTAAGTGAGTTTTCAAAAAATGCTATCGCGAAATTTAAAAAGTAAAGCACATTCTTTTTTATTCTCTGACTTCTACCACCAAAGTGGTATTGCCTGCCATTTTAACAAGCTGTAGCTTTTCGTATTACTACTCTTAATTACCTTGGGTAAAATTTTTTTATGAGCATCAAACATTTTGGGTGGTTGCCGGATTTTCCGGATATAAGAGATCGTCTTTATAGCTATAGTAAACCGAATGATAAAACAGTACCTGATTCTGAAAAAAAAGAATCGATAAAAGATATGCGGGAAAAAGCAGGCGCAAAATCTAAAAAAAGAGTGCTTGCCAAAAGTACATTGCCAGCGAAAGCCGAAATAGAAACAAAATATTTTTGCCCGCCTGACGATCAGGGGCCCAACAATTCATGTACTGCACATGCAGGCACTTCCCTTGTTGAATATTTTGAAAACCGGGTCAGCGGTAACTATGAGAAGAAATCAAAAATGTTTTTATATAAAGTAACCCGCAACCTGATGGATTTTGAAGGTGATACGGGTGCATTTGTGCGCAGTACCATGAAAGCTCTTGTGCTTTTTGGAGTGCCACCTGAAAAATACTGGCCATATACAAATGATAAAATAAAAGAAGAACCAACACAATTCTGCTATGCATTTGGGCAAAACTACCAGGCAATACAATATTACCGGCTCGATAAACAAAATATAAAACGTGATGAAGTGTTACAGGAGATCAAAATCAATCTTGTAAAACAATTACCTGTAATGTTCGGATTCACTGTTTATAATAACATCAGCGCAAGTAAAACAAATGGTGGCCTGATCGCATTTCCATCAAAGAAAAATAAACTGCTCGGTGGCCATGCAGTTGTTGCAATTGGGTATGATGATAAGAAAGTAATTGAAATCAAAGAGGATAATGATAAAACAGTTGGGGCACTTAAGATCCGTAATTCATGGGGAGAAGATTGGGGCGAAGAAGGTTATGGATGGCTGCCGTATAAATATTTGGAAGAAGGGCTTGCAAAAGATTTTTGGTCCATTATTAAAAATGAATGGGTCAATAATAAAGAGTTTGAATAGATCATTAACCTAAACCATATTTTATGCCTAAAGGACACGCCTTGGTGATCGGCCTCAATGGGGTTGATCCCGTTCATTATGATGGCTGGGATGGTGCATTGAATGTATGTGAAGCAGATGCCAAAAAAATATTCTCCTATTTAAAAAAGAAAAAATTCGGCTCGGTTACAAGACTGCTTACCAAAGAAGCTACGAGGGCCAATGTTATTTCCGTACTTGATAAAATGGCGACAGATGCCAACGCCGGTGACCTGGTAGCCATTTATTATTCAGGGCATGGGGGAAATGAGATACCCGATCTGAATAAAGATGAGGACGATCCATGGTCTGATCGTTTTGATGAAACATGGTGTCTTTATGATGCTCAATTGATAGATGATGAGTTGTACTATCAATGGAAAAAATTTAAGAAAGGAGTGAGAATTGTTGTGATGTCAGATAGTTGTTTTAGTGGCGATATAGCGAAATTGATGGTTTCAGCAAAAAGAGGACCCTCTAAAGCAATGCCAAAAAAAGCAGGAGAAAAAACGTATCAGAAAAATAAAAAATTTTATAACAAGCTTGTAAAAGAGCTTGCTTCTAAGGAGCTAAAAACTTTTAAGACAAACAAAAAAGGGAAAATTGTTGCAAGTCTTTTACAGATATCGAGCAGCCAGGAGTTTCAGACTTCCAATGCGGAAACGGATGATTTTCCTAATAACAGTTTGTTTACTGCCGTATTTTTTAAAATCATAAAATCTCCCAGGAATACAAAATCGTATGAACAGTTAATTGAAGTTTTAAAGAAATCAATGCCTGATTTCCAAATGCCAAAAGAACAAATGCTTGGAGATCTCAGTTTAAAGTTGCAATTGAATAAACCTTTTTCTATCTAAATTTCTTGTGTATGCAAACAGCCAATGGAAAGATCGAGCTGATTATTAATACAGCTTCTTTTCCAACGAAAGGAGTTCCTTTATCAAAATCAAAATCAAACCTCGATTTTGTAAGTAAGTTAAAAGCAGATGGAATTAAATTACAGGTAAGGGATTTTGCTCCTCCTAAAAAGACAAAGACCAAGGGGCCGTTATCTCCTTCATCACAAAAGTTGCTTGCTAAAACAAATGTTTCGGAGGCTGAAGTAAATCCATGGGATCTCGCACATATGGTGAATGACCAGATAAAAACTAATCAAAGTTTTGTGGAACCAGACTTTGTAAGCGAGTTTATTGTTGACAATAAGGTGTATGGTGGCATGAAAAATGTAAAAAGCGCCATTTTGAAAAGCGAAGGCAACCCGGATGATTTTGATCCTGACTGGAACCCGCATGAAAACTCAATCTGGCATCTTGACAAAAAGTTTTCACAATTGCTTGATGCCAGGAACGAAGTAATGAACAATGATGATGGATACGTTACCCGTATCGGTCATCTTGATACGGGATATTCCAACCATCCGCAAACACCGCCTAAGCTTAGCAAAAAACTGCAAAAAAATTTTGTAGAAGATGAAGATCCCAATGATGCATCTGATAAAAATATCGGAGGCACGTTGAAAATGCCCGGTCATGGCACGGGCACCGGGTGTATACTTGCAGGAAATATTTTTAAAACGGCAGATGGCAAGTTCAATGATTTTCTCGGCGGCGCTCCTTTTGCAGAAATAATTCCATGCCGGATAAGTAACAGCGTTGTATTATTTAAAGCAAGCAGTTTTGCAAGGGCCTTACAATACCTGATCGATCTGAATAATAGCGGCACAAGAGTGCATGCTGTTTCCATGAGCATGGGTGGCGTTCCTTCACAACTATGGGCAGATATTATAAATGCTGCTTATGATGCAGGGATAACCGTGGTGACTGCTGCTGGAAATAATTTCAATGGATTACCAACAAGAAAACTTATTTATCCTGCGCGGTTTAACAGGGTAATCGCTGCCTGCGGAGTTACTTATGATTATGCTCCATATTTTATTAAAAAACTTGGTGAGATGCAAGGCAACTGGGGTCCGCAAAAAAATATGAGGAAAGCGATGGCTGCATTTACTCCCAATACACCCTGGGCCATGATGAACCGGAAAACCATAAGCTTTTCCGGCGCTGGTACTTCTTCCGCGACGCCACAAATTGCAGCAGCGGCAGCCTGTTATTATAAAAAATATCATAATGACTTAGACAAGCTGGAGCCATGGATGAGAGTGGAAGCCATACGCAATGCTCTTTATTCAACCGCATTGAAAAAAGTAGCGAAGGCAGAAGAAGATTATAATGTTTATTTCGGCAATGGCATAGTGCAGTCCGCGGCCGCGTTGAAAGTTCCGGTGAAAACAAATGGTTTGGTAAAAAGTGATAAGGATGATATTCCATTTTTACCAGTACTGTCAATATTATTTAAAGGAAGGTCACCGGTTGTGAGCCAGGAAATGAAAATGTTCAATGTAGAATTAGCGCAGTTAGTAATGACACACGAAGATCTTTCAAAGCTGATGCACAACGAAGAAAAGGATTTTGTGAAGCTGACGCCAAAAAGAAAAAAGGAGTTTTTGGATGCCGTGGTAGCAAAAAAGGAAACGTCAAAAAAGCTCAAGGAATTTATTAAGATGAATAAGAAAAAGCTGGCAGCTTCACCGAAATAAGGATTTTGTAATTAGTTTAGCCCTCTTTTTTCGAGAGTTAAATTATGCACCAGAATTTCGATTCGTCTAACTTCAAAAAAATTTGTAACAAACTTTGTCGCATTGACAAAGACTTGGATACTGTCATCAAACAATATGGTCATCCACCTATGTGGACAAGACCGGCAACTTTCCAAACACTAATTCTCTTCATTCTTGAACAACAGGTTTCACTGGCATCTGCGTATGCCGCATTTAAAAAATTGAGAGAAAGAATTGGATATATAACACCAGCAAAAATTCTATCCTTAACTGATGCTGAACTTCGTTTCTGTTATTTCAGCCGCCAAAAAGTTGTTTATGCAAGAGAATTGGCCAAAGCAGTACAATCAAGGCAACTCAGGCTTGCCAGGCTTTCTAATGCTCATGAAGATGAGATACGTATTGAATTAAAAAAGATAAAAGGAATTGGCGACTGGACGGTGGATGTCTATTTAATGCATTCGCTACAACGATCAGACCTGTTTCCTCTTGGTGATATTGCATTAGTAAATAGCTTAAAAGAAATAAAACAATTGCATCCTCATTCAACAAAAGAAAGCATGCTGGCAATTGCCGAACCCTGGCGTCCCTATCGAAGCGTTGCTTCAATGATCCTATGGCATGCCTATATTCAAAAGAGAGGGATAAAGTTGCAAGGATAGAGCACAGAACCAAGATTTATAGGATTAAGAAGGATTAAGAGGAAGTTTCGATAATTCGTCTTAATTTAATCAAATCATGTTAGTCGTAGTTCTAAATATTCAAGCCTCCGCAAACACTAATTGTTTGCCCTGTAATATAATTTCCCCAATCACTTGCAAGGAACAAAGCAGTGTTGGCAATTTCTTCTCCAGACGCAAAGCGACCTAAAGGAATTCCAGCCTTGTATTTATCTGCAGCATCACCTTGTTTTAAATAGCTTGTCATATCTGTTTCTACAAAACCCGGTGCAATAGCATTACAACGAATATTGCGGCTGCCCAATTCTTTCGCCACTGATTTTGTAAAACCAATGATACCCGCTTTTGATGCAGCATAACTTGTTTGGCCTGCATTTCCCATTTCACCAATGATACTGCTCATATTAATGATCACGCCATTCTTTGCTTTCATCATAGGGCGGATCACTTGCTTCGTCATATAAAAGACGCTGTTCAGATTTACTTGTATCACATCATTCCATTGGTCAGCTGTCATTCTCAATAAAAGATTATCTTTTGAGATACCCGCATTGTTCACACATATATCTACGGTGCCAAATTCTTTCAACACATCATTTACAAACGCTTCGCATTGTGAAAAGTCACCGGCATTGCTTTTATAAGCCTTTGCTTTTACACCCATGCCCTGCAACTTTGTTTCCAATGCTGCAGCTTTTTCAGCGCTGCCATCACTAACATAAGTAAAAGCAACATTTGCTCCATGCTCCGCAAACTTTATAGCAATTGCCTCGCCGATACCGCGGGCAGCTCCTGTTACGATGGCAACTTTCTTTTCTAATAATTTCATGGTTTTGATTTATGTTATCGGCAAAAGTAATTCTTATCAACTTTTCTTGCGTCGCACTCTTATACTTCTTATACATTATTCAGCAATAAGATTTCCTCAATTAAAGTTCTTTCATTTGACAATCGCGGCACTTTATGCTGACCACCTAATTTTCCCTTGCTACGCAACCATGCAGTAAAAGTTCCTTTTTTAATTGCATGAACAACCGGCAAACTCAATGCAATGTCCTTGTATCTTTTTGCCTCGTAATCACTATTGATCGTTTTTAATGCATTATCCAATTCTTTTGTAAACTCATCAAGACTCAGCGCTTCTTTCTCAAATTCAATCAGCCATTCATGGGCACCATTTGCTGAATCAGAAAAGTAAACAGGGGCGGCAGTATAATCAGCAACAACAGCTCCTGTTTTTTCACCGGCTATTGCAATTGCTTTATCAGTATTGTCAACAATCACTTCTTCACCAAATGCATTGATGTAATGCTTCAGTCTTCCCGAAACTTTTATCTTAAATGGTTTTACAGAAGTAAACTGGATCGTATCACCAAGCATGTATCGCCATAGCCCACCAGTAGTGGAAATGATCAATGCATAATTCTTGTGTGTCTCCACGTCCTCGAGGCCGATAGTTTGCGGCTCCTTTTTTCCATATTCACTTACCGGCATAAATTCCATAAAAACTCCGTGATCGAGAAACAATAACATGCCATCTTCCCCGGGATTTTCTGATGCGGCAAAAAATCCTTCACTTGCATTATACATTTCCAGATAATGAATGTCTTTGCCGATCAGTTTCTTGAATTGTTCTTTATATGGAGTAAAAGAAACACCGCCATGCATATAAAGTTCAAGTGTTGGCCACACATCTGCAATACAGTTCTTACCTGTGATCTCAAGTATTCGTTTAAACAAAACCAATGTCCATGTAGGTACTCCTGAAATCGAAGTAACGACCTCTTTGATCGTACTGTTCGCTAATTTTTCGATCTTGTTTTCCCATTCATCCATCAATGCAATGCTAAGATCAGGTGTTCTTATCCAGTGCCCCCAAAAAGGAGTGTTCTGCAATAAGACTGCGCTTAGATCTCCATACTGCGCTTCGGGATTTACCTGGTTAATGGTATGACTTCCCCCGATCACCAATCCTTTGCCGGTTAGTAATTCCGATGCTGGGTTGAAGTTGTAATATAAGGTCAAGACATCTTTTGCTCCCTTAAAATGACAATCCTGCAAACTTTCATCGCTTACAGGAATGAATTTGCTTTTATCATTGGTAGTGCCACTGCTTTTTGCAAACCAGTATATAGGAGTGTTCCATAGAACATTTTGTTCGCCGTTCATTATACGATCAATGTAGGGCTTCATGTCTTCATAGTCATGAATGGGAACAGATTCCTTAAAAGCCCGGATTGTAAACAGTTCTGAAAAATTATATTGCCTGCCAAACTCGGTGTATTGAGCAGCGGTTACCAGGTTTTGCAACACATCACGTTGGGCTTCGATCGGGTGATTTTTCCAGGCATCAATGCGCCACATGCGCATACGGGCAAGGGATGATATAGCAGGACTGAGAATCTTCATGAGTGTGGAAAGATAAAAAAGAACCGTGATTTACACGAGAAAACGATTAAGAGAAACTTAATTTTTTTGACTTTTCAAAAACAAAAGAATTGTGCTCAACCCTGCATTAATATCTGAGTTTTCAGAAAAGAGATTATTTGCACGTGAGAGAATATCCTTATCATTTTTTTCAGTTGCATATTGTACCAGCGATTGCTGAAGCTCTGCCAAAAATTTTTCGTAGTCATCCAGGCCCAAATCACTTCTAATGTTAGGTGCAGCAAGTCTTGCCCCCAACGATTTTAGTCTTGCGTCATCCGCCTCATCAATTTTGTGACTCCAGGCAAGAGCACTTTCAACCGATCTTATAATATTTTCTAAAGAAATTCTGCCTTCACCTCTTGCTTCTTCATGTAAATAGTCTTTTCTTCTTAATTCAAAATTTCTTCCGAGATATAATCTTCTAACATCTTCATCAGCTGCTAACTCTTCAGCAGTACCATGTTTAAAAATTTTTCCTTCAATCAGGAGATAAGCTCTATCACAAATGCTTAGCGTTTCAGTTACGTTGTGATCGGTAATAAGAATACCAATATTTTTATATTTCAATCTTGCTACAATAGCCTGGATATCTTCAACAGCGATTGGGTCAATGCCTGCAAACGGTTCATCCAATAAAATAAATTTTGGATCAGTTGCCAATGATCTTGCTATCTCTGTTCTCCTTCTTTCACCACCGCTTACTACATCACCATTACTTTTACGAACATGTTCCAAACGGAATTCCCTGATCAGTGATTCCAATTTCTGTCGACGTTCGTCATGTTTCATCTTCGTCATCTGCAGAACTGCCATTATATTATCTTCTACTGTTAACTTTCTGAATATAGATGCTTCCTGTGGCAGGTAACCAATTCCCAATTTTGCTCTTTTATACATGGGAAGTTTTGTAATGTTTGTATCATTTAAAAAAACATTCCCTTCATCGGGCTTTATCAATCCGACCACCTGGTAGAACGTCGTTGTTTTACCAGCGCCATTTGGACCAAGCAAGCCAACTATTTCTCCCTGTCCTACTTCAATTGAAACATGATTTACGACGGTACGCTGACGATAGCGTTTAACAAGGTCTTTTGTAATGATAGAAATTGACATCAGCAGCAAAAATAAGGGTTGAAAGATTAATGGTTAAGTAAGCAAATTGCTTTAACATCAATTTGCGTTATGTGGCTATCATGCTTAGCTTTGCACGAATTTTTAACAGGCAATGAAAGTTATCGACCATATCAAGCAGGCAAAGGATACATTGATCTCATTTGAAATACTTCCACCATTAAAAGGTAAGGGGATCACGGCTATTTACACTCATCTTGACCCTTTGATGGAATTCAAACCTTCCTACATCAATGTTACTTATCATCGCAGCGAACATATTTTCAAGAAAAAGGCAGATGGAAATTTTGAAAAAGTAGTGGTTCGCAAGAGACCTGGCACGGAGGCTATTTGTGCATCTATTATGAACAGGTATAATGTTGACACGGTACCCCATTTGATCTGTGGAGGCTTCAGTGTGCAGGATACAGAAGATGCTTTGTTAACGCTTAGCTATCTTGGGATAGACAATGTGCTTGTCCTTCGGGGTGATGCTGCAAAAAATGAAACGTCTTTTGAACCTGAACCCGGAGGGCATAAATATGCGATCGACCTGTTGAAGCAAGTGATGAACCTGAATCATGGAATTTACCTGGAAGAAGAATTAAAAGGAACAAGTAGTACAAAGTTTTGTGCTGGTGTTGCAGGATACCCCGAAAAACATTTTGAAGCGCCGAATATGCAAACCGATCTTACCTACCTGAAAAATAAAGTCGATGCCGGCGCTGAATATATAGTAACCCAAATGTTTTTTGATAATAAAAAGTTTTTTGAATTTGAAAAACAATGTCGTGTTGCTGGGATCACGGTGCCGATCATTCCGGGTTTAAAACCGATTACTTCCAAAAAACAATTGTCGATCATTCCAAGAACATTTTATGTTGATATCCCTACTGATCTTTCCAACGAGATCTTGAATTGCAAAGATGACGCCTGCGTAGAAGAGGCCGGCACAGAATGGTTGCTGGCGCAATCAAAAGAATTGAAAGCGGCCGGCGTACCAGTATTGCACTATTATACACTAGGTAAGCCACACGTAGTTTGTAATGTGGTTAGGCGTTTATAAGAGATGAGATCTTATAATGAGAAAGCTCCGATAACATACCGGAGCTTTTCAACAACTATTAATACACTTTATTTCTGAATAATCAATTGTTGTTTTTCTTTATAAGTACCGCTTTTGATTTCAATGAAATAATTACCATTGATCAGGTCAGTGACATTGAGGGTTGTAGTCTTTGCCGAATTTAATTTTTGATATTTCATAAGCATTCCCTGAAAATTATATATTCTTACTTCATCGAAAGTTTTACTTTCAACTTTGCTCTCATCTGCCGAAACGGTTATACTACTTGATGCAGGATTTGGAGAAACCTGGAAGAAATTACCGCAAGGAGGCACATATACGTTCTTATGAGTTTTTGCAGAAACACCGCAGGTATTTACCGCCTCGACCGCAATATCATACCAAACATCACAGACGTTGCGGGTAATTGTTATTTGTGCGAACTCCTGGTGGTAGAAGTTTTGCAAAACGTTATTCTTATACCAATTGTAAGAAGTTGCGCCTGGTACAGGCGGATCAACCGCTACCTGGATTCTTCCGATAGAAGGATCGACCAATATAACATCAATATTATTGGGTTTAGCTGCACCGTAGGTAAACTCACTGCTTGCATCCGTGCTTGAATTGCTACCCGGGTAATTAGCTCTTGCCTTCAATGTATTTACAGAGGCTGCGCCGGAAAAAGAAATATCTGCTGAACTGCTGGCTGTTGTTAGTGTTTGTAATCCATTTGCTGTAAATGTTATTCCCGTACTCCCGGTAATAGTATAAGTATAATTTGTTGCGCCACATGTGGGGTTAATAGAAAAAGTAGCTGTTGAAGCACAGGTAGCTGATGGATTTGAAGAAGAAAAAGTCGGAGCCGGGGCTGACCTGCTTACTGTAAAAGTTTTTGTTTCTGTAAAACCGCAGGGTAATGTAATGGTTGCTGTTAAAGTACCGCCTGTGGTTGCATCCGGCGCAAAAGAAACATCATTTCCATTGGTTGAAATATTTGTTTGCACCCAACCAGCAGGCGGCTGCCACGAAATGTTATATTGACCCACAGTATAAACATAATCGCAAAGCTGTGTACAAGGAAAAGTATTCAGACTATAGCTGGCTGTATTGCTACAACCATAGTTTGGCGGCGGCGTAGAAGTTGTAATATTGCCAAAGTTCAGCTGCTTTATTATTGGAGTGAATGTGGTAGAAGTAAAAGGGGACGAAAGAGTGCCGTCCTGTTTCTTATATGTTACTTTGCAATATACGCTGGTTGGGTTTGATAGCATTTGCCAATTCAAACCAAAATCGCTGGGATCGGTTGTTGTTTTAACAGAAACCCCATTTACAAACCATTCATACTTCTCAACAATTGCAAATCCTTGTGGAATCCCATAATTGACAATAAAAGGCAAGGTGCTACAGGGATTAACAGGACCTAATTGAGAAGCAGTACATGCTTGCCCCGAACCACCGGAATTAGTAATTACTCATACTTGCTCATTGTCAGCGAACAAATAGAATGCGAATAAAAGAAAGCAAATAGTTAAGTAACTTCTTTTCATTTTTCTTGATTTAAGGTTAAAAATTGATTTATGGATTAATAACATAACGAAGCCCAATTTGAAAAACACGGTTTGCGCCATTTTTTTCTGTGTAACGATTACCAACTGCATCAACACTGTAAAGCGTGTTGAAGCCATAGATGTATCTAATTTCAGACTCAAAATGTCTTAGTAACTTGTAGTGAAGGCCAACGCTGGCACCGATATCAAATCTGGGAGGAGTTCGTTCTATATCATTCAAATTATTTTCTCCAATTATCAATCGTGCACCTACTAAATAGCCGAACTCCGGCCCAAATACAACCGCTGTTTTCTGATCAAAATGATATCCTATCAAAAGTGGAAAATTTATATAATTCAATCTTCTTACTATAACCATAGTTCCACCCTGATTATCAGTTTTATCTCCCTTTGAAGAATAAATAAGTTCTGGTTGCAGATAGAATTTTCTTTGTAAAGGAATACTGCTAGCCACACCGCTATACCATCCTACTCTGTTCTCTGGAAAAGCAATAACATTCTTTGTAGTAGCTATATTTATTCCTGATTTTATACCGAAGCTTACCTGGCTGAAACAGAAATATCCATTAAATAAAAGCACTATACTTAACAAAGATTTTTTCATGTTATAGGGTTTTAAATTATTAATGAAACTGCTGGAGCTAAATTGATCTTTCAATAAAAATCAATCGAAGAGCTAATAATAATACTGAGATGAGAAAGGCAGTGAATTGTTTTGATTGAATTTTGCATTAAAAATGTTTAAGGTGATACAATTTAATTGCAATAAAATTGTTCTCAAAATCTTTTTATTGGTTTTTATTCTTAGTAAAAACACACGGGAAAGAGTGAATGAATTAACTACTGAAAAAAGTATTGAGATTTATTTCGGCTACTAAACTTTTGATACTGCAGAAGAATAATTTTTTTTGAGAAGACCAAATTGAGATGCTTGCAACGTTTAAGCGAAAGAAAACAATACGGCCCAAACGGTAGTTATATTTTATTTGTACAAACCCGAAAGGACTTGCTGATTGATTACTACCGGGTATTTCTTTTTTAACTCCGCTATCCATTTCTTATCAATTGAATCCTGGAAGTCTGAAACAACATCGCCGCGGGCATCTGCAAATGTTTTTTGACCAGGCAATGGATAGATCTTGAATATTATTGCAAATGACGCACTGTTGTCGTCTTTATTGTTTACAATGTTTGTGATCGTTCCGGCTTTTGCAGTTGTTTTTTGTGCACCGGGGATTTTTGTTACTTCAAACCGTGCAGAATCAGAAGTTATTTTATCGCTGAAATTTTCCAGCACTGTTTTCCACTTTGAATTGTCTTTTATCAATAGATCTCTGAATGATTTTGCTGTGGCAGCATCGCCACAATAAAAGATCACTGCATCGGCGCTGTAGTTCCATTTGTATTTGCTTATATTCTGATCATAGAATTTTCTTTGCCCGGCAGTATCACTTTGCGCATTCGACCATACTTCTCTCATCATAATATCAAAAAAGAGATTGCCATCTTTCAGCTCTTTCATTTGCATATTAAATTCTTCATTGAATTCTTCAAGGTGGGCACGATAATATTCCATCACGGCATTTCTTTTAAACTCTTCAGTTAGCTCGTTGAAAGGTTTTAAACCGCTGCCATCTGTTTTATACCTGTTAGCAATAGAATATGTAAGAAGGTCATTGACGGTCTTTGTAGATTGCCCGACACTGAATAATGCTGTTGATTTATTTACCGGGTTTCCTAAAGATGGCGGTCGTGATGCCATTACACTATCAATATACATTTGCAACATTGCCTGGTCCACATTGAATTGCTTATATCCTGTTTGCGCAAGTATCTTATTGTATAATTTATCTTTTGCCACATTTACCCTGCCATCTTTTTCTACTAAAGTGCGGATCATATCCAGGCTCTTTTTATTTTTTACTGTCTGGGGGGGTGTCAAAGATGTTCTTTTTATGATATGATAACCATGATTTGTAAGGAATGGTTTGCTGATCTCTCCATTTTTGGCTAAAGAGAAAGCTGCAGCTTCAAAAGCCGGATCAAAAGTTCCCAAGCCAAACTCAGGCATTGATCCATTAGAAGCGGCGGAGACTACATCATTGCTGAATGCGGTGGCCAGTTTTCCAAAGTCGTCACCCTTTTGCAAGCGATTATATAAAGAATCTGCCAACTCAGCGAGTTGCTTTCTTGCAGCTGAATCGCTACCGGGGGGAACCGCAATAAGAATTTGTGAAACCTTAATCCGGCCCACGGCTTTTCTTTCTCCTAAGTTTTTAAAAATATGATAACCGGAATTTGATTTGTAAGGAGCTGAAAATTTTCCCGGGGCAAGATTATAAATAATAGTTTCAAACTGGTAAGGCAACGAAAAGACAGTGATATAACCAAGGTGTCCTTTGTTCTGTGTTACAGACGGATCGGCAGAAAATTTCAACGCAACATCATCAAAGCTTTTTCCTGACTGAAGCTGCATATAAGCTTCCTGGATTTTTAATTTTACAACAGAGGAATCAGAATAATTTGCTCCTGAGTGATAAGGAATAAATATATGCTGCACTTTGATATCTTTCTGGCTTCGGTCAAAGGCTTCGTTAACCAAAGTGTTCAGACTTTGGGCATCACTCATATAGTTTTCGATCACCTGGTTGCGCAGTGCAGTATATTCTTCTACGAATCCCGGGATCGTATCATAACCTCTTATTGTTGCTTCGTGGATCTTTAATTTGGAATTGATGTAGAGATCAAGATATTGCCGCATCTTCTTTGCTTTATCCAGAACCGGTGCCGGATACACTTTGTTAAATGCTTTTGTGTACTCGCTTGCCGAAACTTTTTTATCAGCATAGGTAAAAAGTGTTTGAGCCGATAGCGAAGTTGCAATAAGAAGTGTAAAAAGTAGTGATGGTAGTTTCATAAATAGTGGTTTTATTGGCCTTTTAGCTTATAGTCAAGTACTTTATCAATCTGGTCAAAAGGGATCTTTTTGGCTATTATCGATTTGTTTTTGTCAAGCAAATATAATGTAGGCACCACTTGCACATCATACAACTGGTAATAGCTGGGGATATTATTTTTGACCCTGGCCTCATTTGCATCTTTTGAATTATAAACATGATCCCAGTCCTTCAGTTGATGTTCACCAACAAAACTCAGCCAATCTTTTATTGTGCCATCGGTTTCCTTTGCCACCGCATAGATCTTTACATTCAAGGCGCTCCATTTGGCACGGTAGATAGAATCTATTCTTGGTAACGTCTCTTTGCAATGTCCACAGGTCGGATCCCAAAAGACAACAACGGTATAGGGATTAGTTATGTTGTATAGGCTTTTTGTTTTACCGGTGCTGTCGGGCAATTCTATATCGGCTGCTGTAGAACCAAAAATATTTGCAGCCATGCTATAATAGCGATCAAAAATTGTTTTCTTTCCTTTCTCAGTCAGCCAGGGATATTCTTTTTGAGAAAAATATTTTTCAAAAAGATGAACATATACTTTGTCTTCCCACATGTATTGGGGGTTCAAATAACGGTTGATAAATTTCACCAGCAGGAAACGTTGCATCTCATCATTTGCAGTGGCATAAGCAAGCATCCAGTCAATTTCTTTAATTACAGAATCAGGATGTGGATAGATCATTGTTGCAAAATACTCGTCTAATTTTTCTTCAAAAAAAGAAGTGCGGGCAAGACGTTCATCAAAGAACCAGGTATCATCCCAGTAGTGATCTTTGAAATACCGATAAGCAAATGTGGAATCATATTTACCACCGGGATGTTGGGCGGCAGGCGGTACTTCGGGATTTTTCATTGCTTTCAATAAAGCGCTGATAGTAGCATCTGGGTTTTTAGTAATAAGATCATGCCGATATTGCTTGATGTCTTTATCGCTTTTAATAATGGCATCAGTCCATTTGGTTGAATCGGCTTTTGTTTTTGAAGCGGCCAACTGTTTTTTTCCATCCTCGATTTCACGTCCCTTCGTAGAAGCATAATTCTGGTATTGCAGAAACAAGGTGTTATCCGGGGATCCAACAAACTTCATAGACGGAAGAAGGTTTGCAGAATCGGCAATTACAGCGAATTTTTGTTCTTTGTCGATCAATAGTTCAAAATATCCAGCCTTATCGGGAAATCCGATCAGGTATACACCTTTCTCCATTTTTTTGGCCCTTTTGAAAACGCCAGTGCTGTTATCATCTAATAAAACCGAATCAATGATGGGTTTTTGCTTCCCATAATGATAACCGAGATAAATGAATTGGTGTTTGAAAGGTTTGAAAGTGACCTTTAGCTCAAACTCATTAGTTTGTGCAAAAAGGAAATAGGTGGTGCTAAGTAAAAATAGCAGTGAAAATATACGCTTCATCGAGTATTGATAATAAAACGGTAAAGTTATTCAAAAACCGCAACCGCGGGGTAAAAAGATGCAAATAGCCTGTTAATCGTTGTATGGGTAAGAACTTGAAACGTTTAGTTTTGCGGCTGTGAGAAGAAAAAAGAAAAACAACGTTCTTGAAAATGTATTGGTGGAAGATTACGCCGCCGAAGGCAAAAGCATTGCCCGGGTAGATGGAAAAGTTGTCTTTATTGAAAGAGTGGTGCCGGGCGATGTAGTAGATATTAAGCTCTTTAAAAGCAAAAAAGACTGGGCGGAGGGTTATCCTTTACAGTTTCATTCATTATCAAAAGAAAGAACTGAGCCCTTTTGCCAGCATTTTGGTGTTTGTGGCGGTTGTCAGTGGCAAATGCTTCCTTATGACAAGCAACTTTTCTATAAACGACAACAGGTAGAAGATAATTTAAAGAGGATCGGAAAAATTGAATTGCCTGAAATACCCGCGGTGCTTGGCGCTGATGAAACAAGATGGTACAGGAATAAACTTGAGTATACTTTCAGTTCAAAACGATTTATCCCGGAAAATGAATTTGTAAAAGATGGGATAAATGATCTTAATGCAGCCGGCTTTCATGCAAAAGGATTGTTTGATAAAGTCGTTGAAATTGAAAGATGCTGGCTGCAGGCAGAACCAACTAATATCATCAGGAAAACAATCACTGATTTTGCAAGAAAAAATTATTACAGCTTTTACGACCATAAACTACACACTGGGTTTTTAAGGACTGTTTTGTTACGTATTTGTGATACCGGGGAAGTAATGGTAAATGTAGTAATGGCTGAAGATGATAAAGCAAAAAGAAATTTATTACTTGAACATTTATTGAAAGAGGTTCCTGGTATCTCAACACTACTTTATACGATCAATACAAAATGGAATGATAGCCTTCATGATCTCGATCCTTTTATTGTTACAGGCAAAGGATATGTCACGGAAAAGCTGGAAGACCTTCAATTCAAGATCGGGCCTAAATCATTTTTTCAAACCAATACAAAGCAGGCAGAAAAACTTTATAGTGTTGCAAGAGAGTACGCAGAATTAACCGGTAATGAAACAGTTTATGATCTTTATTGTGGTACCGGCAGCATCGGAATATTTATAAGCAAGCTGGCAAAAAAAATTATCGGAGTTGAAATGATCGCTGATGCCATTGAGGATGCAAAAGAGAATGCAGCATTGAATGCTATTCAACACGCAGAGTTTTTTGCAGGCGATGTCATTAAAATATGTGATGATGCTTTTTTTGCCGCCCATGGAAAGCCCGATGTCATCATTACTGATCCACCGCGGGCGGGAATGCATGAAAAGCTCGTGAAAAAAATACTAGAAATAGCGGCGCCTGTTATTGTGTATGTTAGTTGTAATCCTGCTACCCAGGCAAGAGATTTGCGTTTGCTGGATGAAAAATATATTGTAACAAAAGTACAGCCAGTAGATATGTTCCCTCATACGCACCATATAGAGAATGTAGCCCAGCTGAAACTGAAACAATAGCCGTTTAATTATCTCTTTTTCTCTTTTATTATCATAGCTTAATTTTACCGAATGAGTTTTCGATATACAAGACCTGATACCTTACCGCCAGTAATTAAGAATCTGATTTTTATTAATGCGCTGTTCTTTCTGGCAACCGAATTCTTATTAAGAGATCAGTTTTATTTTGAGGGCTTTGAAGAGTACGGTTTGCAGGGAGTATTTGGTTTATGGCCTATCAATCATGAGAATTTCCGGCCCTACCAGATCTTCACTCACATGTTTACACATGCTGGTCTCGGACACATTTTTTTCAACATGTTTGGTTTATGGATGTTTGGACGGGTTTTAGAAAGTGTTTGGGGATCTAAAAAATTCTTACTCTTCTATCTTGTTTGTGGAATTGGGGCGGCGGTAGCCCATATGACTGTTGCCTATTTTCAATATCAACATGTACTTGGCATGATAGAAATGATGAAAGCGACAGGACAAACGGAATATTTGGATGTGGTTCAATCGGGTGCATACTATGCTGTTGGCGCCTCCGGAGCAGTAATGGGAGTGATGGTGGCCTTTGCTTATCTTTTTCCCAATACAGAATTGATGCTCCTCTTCCCGCCGATACCTATAAAAGCAAAATGGCTGATTCTTATTATGGTAGGCTTTGATCTGTTTGGAGGATTAGGAAAAACCAGCGACGGTGTGGCACATTGGGCGCATCTCGGTGGAGCAGCAGTCGGCTTTTTGTTGGTTTATTTCTGGAACAAAACAAATAAAAAAACGTTTTATTAGCTAAAGGGAGAAAAAAGAAAACCTAAAAATCAGGAACTTTGTATTTGATGTTCACAATTGACCATTAACAATTCACTATTCACCCTATGGGCATTTACGAAAGAGATTATAAGACTTCAAAATTCACAGATAACCTGCAGGACAATGCGTTGGTAATGCTCATTACTATTAACCTGGTGATATTTGTTTTATTCCAGCTGATCCAGGTTTTTTATTTTTTTTCTTTTAAAGAAGGAACTAACGGTGTAAAATTCATGAACGATTTTTATTACAACCTTGCTTTGCCCGGAGGTTTTGGTCAATTTATCCGTAAACCATGGACACTGATTACTCATATGTTTTATCACCAGGGCTTATGGCATATTATCGGCAATATGCTTTGGCTATGGATGTTCGGTTATATTTTTCATGATCTTACCGGCAATAAAAAGATCATCCCATTATTCATTTACGGAGCATTTGGCGGAGCAATCGCATTTATGCTTGCTTATAATTTTATCCCGGTATTGAGTTCAGTGAATGCAACCGCCACCGGGGCATCAGCAGGTATTATGGCTATTGTTGTAGCTACAACCATGCTGGCGCCGGGTTATCGCATCTTTCCAATGCTCAATGGCGGCATTCCGCTTTGGGTACTTACTGTTATTTACCTTATCATCGACCTGGCACTTATTCCTGTCAGCAACACCGGCGGCCATATTGCGCATCTTGCCGGCGGCTTCACTGGTTTTCTTTTTATTTTTTTTATGCGGCGGGGTTTTGATTGGAGCATTGGCATGAATGGTTTTTTCGATTGGGTCAACAATCTTTTTAATCCTAACAAGCCAAGCAAAAAAATAAAAGAAGAATTGTTTTATAAAAGCGAAAGAAAACCTTACACAAGAACGCCCAACCTTTCTCAACAACGCATTGATGAAATTCTTGATAAGATAAACCAGCACGGTTTTCACTCTCTCACCAACGAAGAAAAAGACTTGCTAAAAAAAGCAAGCAAGGAAGA
>DASTZB010000398.1:0-2891 GCA_035764525.1 Chitinophagaceae bacterium
CCTGTTGGATAAATTATCTTTGATAACATGCCTTTTGCACAATAGACCGGATCAGTTTCCCGGTCTGCTGTTGCAGACGGAAGGTTTTGTTGCCACATCAATGAAGCAGGTCTGGGGATAAGCGTAGAATTATTTTTGCCATTAAAAAATCCATAATGATCCTGTGCATATGACAATCTCGGTGGCCGCGCATTAATATCATTGTATAAAAAATTATAGGTTTTCGTCAGCGAAGCATCAGCGCTTTTTTCAGTCATGCTACTTAAAAAAGGTCTGTAGTTTAAAGAAGCATCAGCATTTGTAAAAGGATTTGAATACCCGGTAGCATATGATTGTATATAATTAAATTCAAATGATTTGTAAATCGTAGATTGATTGGGTTGATATATTTCTATCTTGGACAATAATCGATCATCAAAATCACTGCGGGTTACATAAATGAATTTAATTTTAGCTCCTCCTGTTGAATTAATTTCCTGAAGCAATGCTCCGTTTGTCTGAAGCCAGGTGGCACAGGTAGTATTATCAAGACTCGGAGATGTTAAATCGAAACAGGTGCAGCCATAACTTGGGTCGGAAAATCCTAGAACATTATAAACCGGGCTATATATTGTCTGGCTTATCCCCGTTTTATAATGCATTCCTACAGACGAATACGTAAATGTCAAAGTATCGTTATTTGGATGAGCAATTTTATTCAAGTACCAGGCGGTGGGAGCAAAATTTGGATAGCTTTTTCCGCAACCATTCCCACTTGTATTTTTGTTAGTTGTTTCGGTTGCACCAGTTCCGCCAAATAAATATTGTACGCCATCAGGTGTGGTTATTTTAAAATTCCATAGTGTTGAATTAAAATCTTTCTCAATTTTTACGCTCGAATATGATAAAAGCGATGGTGTAAGATTACTGTCAAGAATAAATCTCCCCGAATACCCGCCTACATTGAAATTAAAAAGATCCGGCTGCCCATCGTATGGACCATAAGCACCCAGACTACTCAAGTTATCCATAAAATCCACGTAGGCTCTTGATCCCGTATTTGAAGGTGGTACTGAACGTTGTGATTCTTCGTCAATAGCTCCAAAAACTGTTCTTGTAATAACGCCTCCTGCATTTAAATTCCAACCTGTTCCCACCCTTGAGGCAATTTCATCAACTCTTAAACCATTTCCTGAATAAGAAAGCGAAATAGGTAATTCGATATTATTGGACTTGTAACCATAAATGGGCACACTAACATTGGGTGCTCCGGAAGAAAGACCTACATCTATGCCACCATACTTTCCTAAAGATGCAGCGTTGGGAGACGGGGGAAGTACTTCGATAACTTTTGTAAAATCACTGATATTGGGCTGAGCCTGCCCGAATAGAGAACTTGTGACCAGTAATACGAAAGGTAAAAGTTTTAACCGTGTTTTAATATGCATATCTGAAAGTATAATGATTAGTATTTTAAAAATTATATCCTATTCTGAAAACAACTGGTTGCGCTCTTGGCACCTGCTCATAACTCAAAAAATCCCATAGCAGCTGCATCTTTGTTTTCTTAAAGACTTTACTTTTTACCGACACCACTTTACTGATTCCGATCAATCCACTCTGCTGCCATGCAGACATATATTTTAACTGATCTATATTCGTGATTTCAGTTTTATAATTCTGTTCATAGCCACCACTAATCCACAGATTTGCCATTAATCCCCCTTTACGGGAATAAATGGGGGCCTTCCAGTCAATAAAACTTCTTAGCCCTACGCCTTGATGTGAAACCCGGATACTGTTCCATCCGCTACCCAGGCCAATTTTATAAGAAGCACCGATACCAATAACACTTTTATCATTTAACTTATACCCGATTGACAGACCGAGGTCAGTAGTTACAGGGAAAAAATAACTGGCCTTTTGTGTTTGTATATTAGTACCCAACTCAATCCTTTTTAAGAATGATTTTGTTCTTTGGCTATTGGGTTTAAATCCCTCAGGCATTATATCATCGCTGTTACCACCACCCCATTTATTTACTTTGTCCTTTAGTTGCTGTAGCTGGTTCTGGGCTGCCTGCAAATTTTGGCTGAACTGTTTTTGTGCACCGGGTCCACCAGCGGCAATTTGATTTTGAATTAAATTATTTACCTGGGCTCTTGTTTGCAATCCGGCAAGACTGGCTTGGTACATTGGATCATTGGGATCGCCGGGCATTCTGAACAACGAAGCGAGCATGCTGTTCTTCTTCATAAAATCCTGGAATAGCTTTGTTTTACTTAGAAGCTCTATGGTCTTCTTCTCAATTTTGTTCGGATCGTTTAATATTTCCTTGTATTCGTTTATCTGCTGCGAATAGTAGTAAACTTCTTTATTAATTTTCTTCAAATCTTTTGCAAGACCAAACTTTTCTAATTGCTGTTTCAGATATTCTCTCCTTTCTTTTAGAAACTGCTTAATGTCTTTAGCGCCCTGAAGCTTGGTTTGAAGCTCTCTCAGCTTACCACTTGCCTCGTCAAGTTTTTCTTTTGCTTCCTTAACATTACCCAGCCACTCCGGGTTTTGCTCCAGAAATTTTAATGATGTAGCAAGCGTATCTAAGCGTGGAACATAGTGGGACAAAGATTGTGATCCATTTAATTTGTTTTGGAGCTGCTTATATTTATCCTCTGCATCTTTAAAAACATTATTTGAAGCAAGGGAATCAATCCTTGCAAGTTTCGTTTGCAGCTTGGCTTCTTCCCTTTGCATCTTATCTAATACTTTCTTAGATTTTTTATCCAGTTCTTGTGTAAGGTTTTCAGCTTTTTTATTAACCGCATCAAAATATTTGGGAGAAATTTCTAGTGTCGAAAAAGTATCAGAAACTTCCTGGCTTAAGGCAGGAAGGCAAATGAAGGAGACGAGAA
>DASTZB010000399.1:0-3455 GCA_035764525.1 Chitinophagaceae bacterium
AAATAAAACAGTTTTTGTTTTTGTATCCCCCTTCTTTTTATACTGAATAGAAACTGACTTTACCTGCTGCGACACCTCGATCCAGATCTTTGCATCACGATATTCAACCGGCCCCAACATTGGACCCGAAACAACCTGTGATCTGAGACTTGTAATTACCGAAAAGAAAAGTGCTGCGAGAAATACAGTACGAGTCATTATCAAAAAAATTTGGAACAAGTTACTTGGAAAATTAATTCAGAAAGAAAAAAACCGTCTCGCCTGAGGCGGGACGGTTTTGAAATTAGTTATAGTGATACCTTATTTATTCATCATCTGCTTTGCTTCGATGCTAAGGGTAGCATGTGGCACTGCTCTTAATCTTGCTTTATCGATCAATTTACCCGTAACACGACAAATGCCGTAGGTTTTATTTTCGATACGCATCATTGCTTTTTCAAGGTGGTCGATAAAAGTGATCTGGCGGCTTGCCATCTGACTAAGCTGTTCTCTTTCCATACTAACACTTCCATCTTCCATAGTCATGTAACGGCCTTCATCCATATCGCCACTTTCATCCTTACGGGTAATAAGACCTTGCAGATAATTCAATTCCTTTTTTGCAGCGTCGAGCTTCTTAGTAATAATTTCTCTGAACTCAACTAGTTCTGCATCGGAATATCTATGTACCGGAGCACCGGGATCCTGTGACTGTGAATCAAGCACAGATTTGGTAAACTCAGGCTCATATTTTTTTACTGACTTCGTTGTTGTTTTCGGTATCACAACTTTCCCTGGTTTAGGCGGTTCCTTTTTCACTATTTGTTTTATTTGGGGTTTTACGGAAACTAAAGATTTGTTTTCATGCCCAGGTGCTCGTTTTTCAACTGGCTTTATCGCCTTTTCGGCTGGTTTTTTTGCAACAAGTTTAGCAGGCTTTTGAGGGGCTGCTTTTTTTGGTGCAAGTTTAGCCGCTTTCTTAGGAGCCGCTTTTGTGGCGGGTTTTTTAGGCGCCGGCTTTTTGTTATTCGTTTTTTTCACTGGCTTGCTAGCTTTTTTTGGTGCAGGCTTTTTTTTGTTAGCCATACGTTTAAGCTTTTTTTAAAACAATCACTTTTAATTGAATATCATTCACTTCAATTTCTATTCCACTATTATTTTCCGATAAAAACTCAAGTTTATCTGCAAGAATTTCGGCGCAAATATAGTCTTTAAACTGAGCTAACGAATTTTTTAATCCATTCTCTGCCACAACTTGTACTTCTATCCTATCTGTCAGCTCAAAACCGCTCTCCTTCCGGATCTTCTGGATCCTGTTCACAAATTCACGGGCATTGCCTTCATGCTCTAATTCTACGCTTATTGTTACATCCAAAGCCACCGTCAATTGCCCTTTACTTGCCACCAGCCAACCGGGAATATCCTCACTTGTGATTTCTACATCAGATGCCTGTAATATTAAGTCTTCGCCATCAACTGGCAAATTATATTGCCCATCTTTTTCCAACTGGCGAATTTGATCCTGGTTAAACTGGCCAAGCAATACTGAAACGGTTTTCATCCTCGGGCCAAGTTTTTTACCCAACGCCACAAAGTTTGGTTTGATCTTTTTATTGATAAAAGTATTGTTGGGATTGAGATATTCAATCTCTTTCACATTCACCTCAGCCTTTACCAGGTCCTCCACTTTTTGGAATTGTTCTTTCATTGAAGCATTCAACACAGGTATCAAAATTTTCTGAAGTGGTTGACGAACTTTTATATTTTGCTTTTTGCGTAATGATAATACTAACGACGAAGCATCTTGCGCCAATTGCATTCTTTCTTCTAAAGAAATATCAATTACTTTTTCATCAGCAACCGGATAATCAGTATGATGGATAGATTCAACTTTAAAACGATTGGTGATCGCATTCAAATTAGAGAAAATTGCATCACTGAAGAATGGAGAAATTGGTGCAATCAATCGTAACACTGTTTCCAAACATTCGTATAAAGTTTGATATGCACAAACTTTATCATGCTCATATTCTCCTTTCCAGAACCGACGACGGCAAAGACGCACATACCAATTGCTCAAATGTTCATCAACAAAATCTTCGACAACACGACCAGCTTGTGTAGGTTCATAATCATCCATGTATTCATTTACTTTCTTTACAACTGTGTTTAATGAAGAAAGGATCCAGCGATCTATTTCCGGTCTTTCATTTAATAGAACATATTTTTCCTTAAAGGCAAAACCATCAACATTCGCATACAATGAAAAAAACTGGTACGTGTTATAAAGAGTACCAAAGAATTTCCTTTGAACCTCTTTAATGCCATCAAGGTCAAACTTCATGTTATCCCATGGAGAAGCATTGGTAACCAAATACCATCTTGTCGCATCGGCCCCGAATGTTTCAATCGTTTTAAATGGATCAACAACATTTCCCAATCGTTTGCTCATTTTGTTTCCATTCTTGTCCAATACCAAACCATTCGATACACAGGTTTTGAATGCAACTGAATCAAAGACCAAAGCAGCAATTGCATGCAGTGTATAGAACCAGCCTCTTGTCTGATCAACACCTTCTGCAATAAAGTCAGCAGGGAAAGACTGCTTAAATGTTTCTTTATTTTCAAATGGAAAATGCCATTGAGCATAAGGCATGGCACCACTATCAAACCAAACATCGATAAGGTCAGGCACCCGTTTCATTGGCTTACCTGATTTACTTACAAGAATTATTTCATCAACATAAGGCTTGTGCAGATCAATTTCGGATTTACGATTTACGATTTCAGATTTATTAAGATGCTTTGCTTTTTCAATTTCTGAGTAAAGTTCCGCAATACTTCCAATACAAATTTCTTCTTCGCCGTCTTCTGTTTTCCAAATTGGCAATGGTGTTCCCCAAAATCTTGAACGGCTAAGATTCCAGTCAACCATATTTTCTAACCAATTACCAAACCTTCCTTCACCAGTTGACTTAGGTTTCCAGTTAATGGTTTTATTTAATTCAACCATCCTGTCTTTAATTGCTGTTGTTTTGATAAACCATGCATCTAAAGGATAATAAAGAACCGGTTTATCTGTTCGCCAGCAATGCGGATAGCTATGTTCGTATTTTTCAACTTTAAATGCCCTGTTCTCTTTCTTTAATTTAACAGCTATATCAACATTTACATCGACATAGTCTTTTTGATCCTTATAATTCTTTACATAGCGGTTGCTGAATTCACCCAAACCATCCACAAATTTTCCTTCACGATCAACCATAGTGAGAATACCGATATTGTATTTCTTTCCCACCTTAAAGTCATCAGCGCCAAACGCAGGTGCAGTATGAACGATACCGGTACCATCTTCGGTTGTAACAAAATCACCAACTAAAACTCTGAATGGTTTTGCATTCGGCGTTATTTCTTCAATAACCTTTGGTGAATTGGCTTCGTAAGGAAGAAGTTGCTCATATTCGGAACCTTCTATC
>DASTZB010000400.1:0-7938 GCA_035764525.1 Chitinophagaceae bacterium
TACCGGGGCTGGAGGATCCTTTTCGTTTACTTTTTGTGAGCAACCTATTGTTGCAAACAAAAAAATAAAGCAGGCTAATACTAATAACCATTTCATAAAATTATTTTTTGTAAACCTACAGGACGATACTGAACAAAAACTGATTTTTTCCCTTTAAAAAATAATAGAAAAATGATGAGTTCTTTCTTTGAAGTCATACTGAAGTAGAAATCCGTAATGATCGCAGATCTGTTTGGCAATGGCGAGACCAAGGCCTGTGCCATCAGAATATTCTGATTTCCAAAACCGGTCGAAAATTCGAGCCTTGTTTAATGTCTGTGTTCCGGGATTGCTGATCGTAAATGTGTTCTTATCTGATCGGAGCAGAATGTTTCCCTGTTTATTTGAATGTTTTATTGCATTTATGACCAGGTTAGTGATAAGCGTATTTGCAAGTTGAGGATTCATGTTCACTTTCAGATCATTGATCCTGTTGTTTACTGTTAAAGATCTTTCGCTGATCCATTCGTCAAGTTCCTGTATAATATTTTTTGCAATGAGTTGAATGTTTACTTCTTGTTTTTCCGAAAACTGGTTATTCTCGATCCTTGCCAGCAACAAAAGAGATTGGCTTAGCTTCGACATCTTGTCAACAGCATCGTAAATAACCTGGAGATCTTGTAAATTTTTTTCATTCAATGCAGGGTCTTGTATTAGTACATCCAACTTGGAATTAACTACAGCAAGAGGTGTTTGCATTTCATGAGAGGCATGATCAATAAATTGTTTGAGGGATAGGTAATCTTTGACCACCCTCTCTGTCATCATCGAAACATTTTCATTGAGTTCATTGAACTCATGTATAGTGGTCTTATCAGTTTTAATAGCAGAAGGTGCATTAAGGTCAAAACTCTTGATCGAAGAAAGTGTTGTTTGAAAGGGTTTCCATAATCTTTTTACAAGAAACCGGTTAGCAAAAAACAGCAGAATGCTTAATAAAATAATAAGCCCGAGTGTAATAAGCAGGATTACGCCTATTATCTCCTCAGTTGCTTCCTGTGATTTGGTTACTGATGCTATATAATATTGCCCATTTACTTCAACAGGAAAATCCAATTGACGGCTCAGCTCATTCTCTTTTTCATCAGCATTATAAAGCATCAATGTCTTGATACTTTGCGGAAAAGTCTTGTCCGTCTTTTTAAATTCTATGCGTTGATCTTTATATGTAGTTGCAGGAGGCAATAAATGGTTGGTTTGGACAAAATCCTGTATCTCTACCTGCTCTACACGGAGGGTTTCATCCAATTGGTCTTTGAGTACATATTGAAGAAGGAAATAATAACCAGCACCTGCTATCAACAAAACAAGAACCGTAGAAGCAATTGAAATTTTATTGTATTGAGCTTGCAGTTTCATTGATCCGTCAATTTATAACCCATTCCATACAATGATTTGATATAATCACCACAACCCTTTTCATGTAATTTTTTTCGCAGGTTCTTGATATGCGTATAGATAATATCAGCACTTTCTCCGGTTCCCATTTCCTGGCTCCAAAGATGTGAGATCAATGCATTTTTTGAAATGACTTTACGCTGATTGGAGAGGAAATAAACCAGTAACTCATATTCTTTTCGTGTGAGTTCTATTGGCTCTTCTTTTACCATCACTTCTTTTGCCAGCGTATCAATAAATATCTCATTGAAGCGAATAATATTATTGCCATTATACATTTTGCGGCGTATGATGGCATTGATCCTTGCCGCCAGTTCTGACAAATGAAATGGCTTTACCAGGTAATCATCTGCCCCAAGACGCAGCCCGTTGATGCGGTCATCAATTGAATTTTTAGCTGAAATGATGATGACACCATCCGTTTTTTTATTGTTCTTTAATTCTTTCAGTAACTGCATGCCTGAACCACCCGGAAGTGTAATGTCTAATGCAATGCATTCATAATCGGATGTTTCAATTTTATCAAGAGCCTGTTTAAAATTAAAAGCTACTTCACAGGTATAGTTTTCATTTTTTAAATAGGAAACCATACTTGCTGCCAGCTCTTTTTCATCCTCAACGATAAGTAGTTTCATAAACGAAAACTACCGATTTTTTTGTAATACTATTTTAGAAAGCGCTTCTTCAGAATTCCTTTAGAATCCACGGCTAGTTTGTGTGTTAATAAAAAATCCAAAAGGGACAGGATATTGAAAAATCAAAAATTAAACTTTAAACGAATGAATAAAACAATCGTATCTCTATTGATCATATTTGTACTTTTCATTTGTTCTTTATCATTGAATGCCCAAAAGGATTTTCAGCATGACACTACTTATTATGAAACCTTTCCTGGTAAGACGACTTTCCGCCTTTATTTATCAAAAAAATATGTTCACCTTAATTTCCCTTCTGGCGGAAGCGCAGAGGATCTTGAATATAAAGCAAACCCCAAACTGAATCTTGGCGCAGGTATCACTATAAAAAATATTTCTATCAATCTTTTCAATGGCTTTAGTTTTTTAAACAAGAACACGGATGAAAAAGGAAAAACAAAAGGCTTCAATTTCCAGGTGCATTTGTATCCTCATAAATGGGCCATTGACCTGATGTATGTGGCCCCTAAAGGCTATCATTTGGAACCACAAGGATTGGCAGGTGTCCCCGCAGACAAATATTACTATCGCGAAGATGTGAAAACAACTTTCTTTGGCATTTCTGCTTACCAGGTCCCTAACAAAAAAAGATTTTCTTATCGTGCTGCACTCTTACAAAGTGAGTGGCAAAAGAAATCAGCCGGGTCAATCATTTATGGGGCTGAAATTCATCACGGCACAGTACAGGGCGATAGCGCATTGATACCTGCTTTCTATAGCAGTAAATTTCCACAAGCAGGAATTAATAAGATCAATATCCTGAGTTTTGGACCGGGAGCAGGTTATGCATATACACTGGTGATGGCGCAACATTTTTTTATAACCGGGTCTATGGTAATTAACTTAGATGTCAATTTTGTAAGAGAGGAAGATGAAACAAGAAAGGAAAAAAATGTTTCCCTTAATCCATCAGAGGTTTTTAAAGCAGCGGCTGGCTATAATGGAAGAAGGTGGAATATAAGTGCTAACTGGGCGGGTAGCACCTTATCGACGCAAGGTTCTCTTACGCCGGATAATTATAAATTCTCATCAGGCAATATCCGGCTTGTAGTTGCCCATAGGTTTGAGAAGCATAAACACTCCAGTTGAACTAAATATTGATTTAGGAAAGATCATTTCTCAATTGCTATTCCATAGCAACCCATTTCCATTTCTTCAAATAACAATCATTTCGTGTAAGTTTGTGCTCAAATCCATTCCATGTCTGACTTTCTCAACATTGCCGAATTTCTTTCGCCGATCAGTAAGGCCGAACTCAGTTATGACCAGGGTTATAAGGAAGGCACGATAGGCTCTAATATTAAAGTGCATGATGAAGAAAATTTTCCTGATATGGATGAAGCCGATCTTGTGTTTATCGGTTGCGGTGAGCAAAGAGGCAATGGTCATCATCTTGCTTACAGTGCCGGGCCTGATGCGATACGCAGACAATTTTACCAATTATTTTTCTGGCACCAGGATATAAGAATGGCTGATCTTGGTAATCTTCGTAAAGGCGCCGGTCTCGCCGATACCTATGCAGCATTAAGAACCGTTGTAAACGAATTGATCAGCGAAAAGAAAACTGTAATTATTCTTGGCGGTTCACATGATCTTACACTGGCGCAATATTATGCATACGAACAAAACAAGTCGATCATTGAAGTAACGAATGTTGATGCACTCATTGATCTCAACCTTGATTCTGATTTTCGCTGCGATAATTTTTTAATGGAAATGTTGACCGGGGAACCGAATTATGTTCGTCATTATAATCATATCGGCTTCCAAAGCTATTATGTACATCCTAGAATGCTGGAAACTATGGATAAGCTGCGCTTTGATTGTTTTCGTGTGGGACATGTAAAAGAAAATATTGATGAAATGGAGCCAGTGATCCGCAACTCGCAATTATTCAGTTTTGATATTTCTGCTTTGGCCTATGCTTATGCACCGGCAAACACTACCGGCTCACCCAATGGTTTTAATGGTGAAGAAAGTTGTGTGCTGATGCGCTATGCAGGTATGAGTCCGAATGTAAATACCATTGGCATTTATGGTTATGATCCTGATAAAGACCAGCATGATCTTACTGCCAAACAGATCAGCCAGATGCTTTGGTATTTGCTCGATGGCAGGAGTCGTGGAAGAAAAGAAGCGAAGATCGATGAACGGGAATCTTTCAATGAATACCACATGGCATTTGCAGAAGTGGATACAACTTTTATACAAAGCAAGAAAACCGGCCGCTGGTGGATGCAGCTTCCTGATAAACGTTTTATCGCCTGCAGCTATAAAGATTATTTACTGGCAAGCAGTAATGAGATTCCTGAACGATGGTTGAGGGCGCAGGAGAGAAGCTAAACCCGCTGTCCTCCGCCTAAGGCGAAGCGACTTAGATTTAATCAGTCATTATTTGCATGGGATTATTCTAACGTTGAAATGGAAGATTTAAAAGTTTGGAATTGTATTAAAGCACCGCTCCTTCTCCAAATGGAGAAGGAGATCGAGGGTGAGGTCAACTGAACTGCTACTATTTAACTTTCGTTGCGACGCTCCGTTCATCATTCTTATCTTTATTCAACACAAAATATTCAATACTAAATGTTCAATGTTCAATTATCCCGCATCACGTATATCATATCAGTAATTTTAGTTTTATCATCATGCAGTGTTCAACAGAAGATATCCAAATCAGCTAAACAAGTCATCAACGACAGTTCATTACTTACTGCACATATTGGCATCAGCATCTATGAACCAGCATCTGGAAAGTATTGGTACAATTATCAAGGCGATAAATATTTTGTACCGGCCAGTAATACAAAAATTCCTACTTGCTATGCTGCGATGAAATATCTGGGAGATAGTTTGAAGTGTTTTCTGTCGATGGAAAACGATACCGCGATCTTAATTTTACCTGCAGGCGATCCAACTTTTCTTCATCCGGATTATAAATTTCAACCAGCTTTTGATTTTTTAAAAAGATCTAAGAAGAAAATTTATACTACAGATATAAAATGGAGATCAGACGCTCTTGGTGCTGGCTGGTCATGGAACGATTACAATGAAAGCTATATGGCTGAGCGAAGCCCTATGCCTATTTATGGCAATTTGCTAAAATGGGTTCAGGAGAAGGCTAATAATAATGGAATGGCACCTTTTGCTATCTATTCTGTCCCGGAAATTAATTGGCCTGTCAATTTTAATATTGATGCAAAAGCAAAAAATTTTGACGTAAAAAGAAAAATTGGAGAAAATGAATATGAATTAATTCAAGGTACAGAAAAATATAAAGAGCTTTATGTACCGTTTATTACTAATGGAATAAGATCGACTGTTGAGCTGTTATCAGATACAGTTGGGAAATCAATTTCAATAATCAGTGATGAAAAGCTAACTAAACCATTTGAAAATGTCCAATTGTTTGTTCATTATATTAAGACCCAACCGACCGACTCACTACTCAAGCCAATGATGCATCGCAGCGATAATTTTTTTGCAGAACAAAGTTTACTAATGGTAAGCAATGAGAGGTTAGGATATATGAGCGATGAAAAAATTATTGATACTCTATTAAAAACCGATCTTAATGACCTGCCACAAAGACCAAGATGGGTTGATGGCTCCGGATTAAGCCGCTATAATCTTTTTACTCCACAGGATTTTGTTGCCATTCTGAATAAAATGAAAGATGAATTTGGAATGGAAAGAATCAAAGTGATCCTTCCAACTGGTGGCGAGGGCACAATTAGTAATTATTATAAAGCTGACAGCAATTATATCTTTGGAAAAACAGGAACACTTTCCGGCGTAGTTGCATTCAGCGGTTTTTTATATACTAAAAAAGGCAAGCTACTTATCTTTTCTACATTGGTTAATAATCACCAGGCTTCTTCAACAGCTGTTAGACGGGCGGTCGAGAAATTTATTGAAGGGATCAGAAATAAATACTGAGAGGATAAATGAGAAAAAGAGGTAAGGAGATTTTTTAGAAGGAACTCTTTTTCTCCTTCTCTCTTTTGATCTCTTAGCCCCCAAACATTTTCTCCAGTTGTTCCTTCTTAAATTCTAAATAAGTAGGATTACCATTTGGCGAAGAGTTAGGTTGCTTGCATTTGAACAAATCTTCAAGCAAACCTTCCATTTCTTTTTCGGAAAGCTGTCTTCCCGCTTTAATGGATTGCTGCCATGCGAGCGAACGAATCAGTTTTTCTCTTTTTGAAAATTTCAGATCGTTACTGAAATGTTTAAATTGTTCCAGGAAAGAATCGATCACTTGTTTTTCATTTCCCTGTGTCACATCGGCCGGTGTTCCCTGTATCACAAAAGTGTTTTTACCAAATGGCTCGATCATATAACCAAGCTGTTGCAGGTCACTCATCAGATCTTCTAATAAAACTGTATCTGCCGGAGCTAATTCAATAGTAACTGGAAACATGCTACGTTGAGTAGCCACAGCTTTTCCCTTAGCTGCTTCCTGCAATCGTTCATAAATGACTCTTTCATGTGCCGCTTGCTGGTTAATAAGAATAAAACCAGCCGGAGTTTGTGCAAGGATGAACTGGTTGTGAAGTTGAAAATTGAAAGTTGAAAATTGAAAGTTTGTTTTTTGGAATTGAGCATCTTTTATTAAACCTGCGTCGGTTTGTTGAACTTTGCTCTCTTCATTTTCAATTTTCAATTTTCCACTTTCCTTTTCATAAAAGTCTCTCCAATGCTTTAACTCACTTCGATTCGTTGGCTCGATAAAGTGGGCTTTATTTTTTTCTGTAAACCCTTTGAAGATAGAGCCTGACGTAGCAGCTGATTTTTTTTCTTCGGTAAATGGTTGCTGGATAGATGATAATTGTTGTATGGAAGCATCTAATTCAAAATCCAAAGTAGGAGTGACGCTGAATTGTGCCAAAGCATGTTTCACCGCAGCTTGCACAAATGCATATATTATCTTTTCGTCTTCGAATTTTATTTCCTGTTTGGTCGGATGCACATTTACATCAACCTGTGTGGGATCAAGATCAATAAACAGAACATACATCGGGAAACTATCTTTCGTGACCATTTCCTGGTAGGCATTCATTACCGCATGATTCAGGTAAGCACTTTTAATAAATCTATTATTGACAAAAAAATATTGATCCCCTCTTGTCTTCTTCGCTGTATCTGGTTTACCTACAAAGCCATAAATATTCATGTAATCGGTTTCTTCCTTTACACTTACGAGTTTTGTATTATAAGTATTTCCGAGTAGTTGAAGGATCCGATGTTTTAAATTTCCGGCTTCAAGATGAAAGATCTGTTGATTATTGGCAGTAAGAGAAAAAAAGATCTGTGGAAATGCCAATGCAACCCTTGTAAATTCGTCAACGATATGCCGCATTTCGGCAGTATTGCTTTTTAAAAAATTTCTCCTGGCAGGAACATTGAAAAATAAATTCTTCATGGCAATACTGGTCCCTTCCGTTACTGCTATTGGCTCTTGCTTTTTTACAACACTATTTTCTATTTCAATATAAGTGCCTGTTTCATCATCAAGCCTTTTTGTTTTTAATTCAACCTGTGCCACCGCAGCGATCGAAGCCAAGGCTTCGCCACGAAATCCCATGGTTTTTATATGAAACAGGTCATCGATCGTTGTGATCTTGGAAGTTGCATGGCGTTCAAAACTCATTCTTGCATCGGTCTCACTCATGCCACCACCGTTATCAATCACCTGCACTAACGATTTACCCGCATCATTAATGATCAGCTTGATCTCAGTGGCGCCTGCATCCACAGCATTTTCCAACAATTCTTTGACGGCTGATGCTGGTCTTTGAATTACTTC
>DASTZB010000401.1:0-4460 GCA_035764525.1 Chitinophagaceae bacterium
CCATACGGCGTAAGAGATGAATTTAAAACCCTTTGTTTCATCGAAACGCTGGGCTGCTTTTATCAAACCGAGGTTGCCCTCGTTGATTAAATCGCTAAGAGAAAGCCCCTGGTGCTGGTACTGCTTAGCAACAGATACCACGAATCGAAGGTTGGCTTGCACCAATTTGTCTAATGCTCTTTGTGCGTCAACCGGATTACGATGAGCCATTTTAATGCGCTGGGCAAGTGTGGTCTCCTCTTCTGGAGTGATCATCGGGATCTTTGAGATCTCCTGAAGATACTTTTCAACTGCCTGGCTGTCTCTGTTCGTGATCTGGGTGGCAATCTTTAGCTGCCTCATAATTGATATATTAAAAGTTTAAAAACGTAAAATAGAGTTGGTTCGTTCAATGAAAGTTGCAAAGGGTAAGTTAATTACTACCGTCCAAGTATGAATGCAAAGTTACGTTACAACCGCCGTTTCTCATAGTCTTTGAGAGAAAATGTTTGAGAAAAATATAATTGCAAACGTTTGATAAAAATCAAACAACGCTGAAATTAATACTGGGCAAGGCTTTCACCAATCATCAAATTTTTATTTTCTAAATGTTAATCGAGATTATTCGAACAAGAGTTTGTAAAATCAACTCGTAACCGGCGCACTTCTTTTGCGTAAATAGAACCAAAGCACAATTCCAGATATTAAAAGCAATGAAGAAATCAATTCTGCCTGCGTAAATTGAAACCCGAATGCATGCATTTTCGTGTTTACTCTTATTTTCTCAATAAAGAATCTTTCGACTCCATTTAATATTAAATACAGAGCAAATAAAGTGCCCGGAATCTTTAGTCGTTTTCTAAATGACCATAATATCAGAAACAAAATGAAACAAATAACTGTCTCATAAAAGGGAGTTGGAAAATGTGGCTCTGCAAGCTGGAAACAAAATTTATCCGTACACCCAGGAATTGGATTATCCTGGTCCATTCTTGCAACATTATTTGGGTATGTGTAACCCCACATCCAATCTGGCAACCAACCGAAGGGTTTTATCCTGTTATTGACTATTCCCCAATCACCATCGCCAGATACCTGACAACCGATGCGGCCTACTGAATAAGCAAGCATAAGTGCCGGCGCAGCTGCATCATTTAAGTGCCAGAAGCCGATCTTATGTTTTCTTGCATACCACCAAATGGCTAATGCGGCACAGATTAAACCACCATAAAATGTTAACCCTTCAGCAGAAAAAATGGAGCTTGGATCCTTGATAAATGAATCCCAATTCTCAAAAGCATCAAAGACTTTTGCTCCCACCAATCCAAACACCAATGCCAGGATCGTAAGCTCACCTACCCTGTCCTGTGGCCAGATCCTTATCTTTCTAAGTTCAGGCTTTTCCAAAACCTGCTTTTTCTTTTCCCACCATTTTAACGCTGCAAATAATAAACCCAGGATGATACCGGCGGGCCAGCTTCCTCTATCTGAAAAAATGAATGCCTGCGGATCGTCAGTCACTGATTTATTCATTATAAATAGTGCAAGGATTTTATAACCCAGGACAAAACCAAGTAAAAAATTAAGAAGCAGATCTATGAATGATGCCGGCTTGCCAACCATTACCTGTACTTCTGTTGGCTGTAAAAGACCTTGCTTGCTCTTTCTTCTCAACTCAGCCGAGAGAATAACGGCAGCAAGAATAAAAGAAATAGCAACAAAAAATCCGAATGAGTTTATGAATCTGAGAGGTTGCCATTCTACATGAAATAGATCACGAAAGGCATAATAAAGATTGGGATACATTAGCTGCTTGTTGGTTAGTTCAAATAGTGTGGGCGAATATACAAAAGAAGTTGTGGCTATCGGCTAACCTTTCCTGCGTTAACCAATAGCCAACAAATTATTTGAAAATTTTAATTACAATATTGCTCAAATGCATTAATAAGATTGTTGGCGATCATTTGCGCCGGACGACCTTCGATCTGGTGTCTTTCTATAAAATGAACAAGCTGCCCATCTTTAAATAATGCAATGGCTGGTGATGATGGTGGATAAGGTAACAAGTGCTCACGAAGTTTTCTCACAGCCTCAATATCAAACCCGGCAAAACTCGTTGTTAAATGATCAGGCTTTTTCTCACTATTTAAAACAGCTAAGATAACTCCTGGCCTCGCAGATCCTGCTGAACAACCGCAAACTGAGTTTATCATTACAAGAGTTGTCCCTTCCTTTGAAAGCTGATCATCCACTTCATTTGCCGTCAATAACTCAGTAAAACCATGCTCTGTGAGCTCTTCTTTCATTGGAACTACTATTTCTTCTGGATACATTTTTCTTATTTTAATAAGGCACAAAATTAAACAAAAACGAGTTCCGAATTTCATTGAAAGACATTGGTTGATATTCTGTCAGAAGAAATTTCTTATTTCGGAAATATTGTCTTTCAGGGTTGATGATTTGGAACAAAGAGTCAGGGAAAAAGAGGTTTCGCTGGCATGGTATGTGGTTTGAGAGAAAAGGAGGAAACAGCAAAACGCTTAAAACTTAAACTATAAAACTATGACACATTCAAAATTTCACAACCGAAATTTCGACAGGTCCTTTGACAACATGGTCGATGAACTTTTCACAGGATTACCTGTTGTACTTAATGATGGGTACAATTTTTTGACAAAACAAGGTTTTGTGCCTGTTAACATCAAAGAAATTGAAAATGGCTATTCTCTTGAAGTGATAGCGCCAGGTTTTGAAAAAACTGACTTTAAAGTAAATGTAGATAGCAATGTATTAACAGTATCTGCAGAAAGAAAGGCTGAAGAAAATCGTCAAATAGAAAAGCAAATTCGCAAAGAATATAGCTATAGAAGTTTTAAACGTTCTTTCACAATTGATGATAAAATTGATGCAACGGCGATCGATGCATCTTACGTCAACGGGGTGTTGAGATTAAACCTTCCTAAGAAGGCGGAAGTCAGAGAAGCAGCAAAAGACATTACAATTAAATAAACAGATCTTATTAAATATTTCTCATAAGCAGTTGGTTTTGGTTTACACCCCGCCGTTTCTACGGTGGGGTTTCTTTTTATTCACAGCCTTGTCTTCGGCGAGTGTCAATAAGGAACTGTATTTTCCAACGACCATTAATTTTCACTAATTGAAATGAATTGACACCACAATGACTAAAGTTTCCGGCATAATAAAATTTGTAGGGGGTCCAAACAATAGCTAATGGACCATCGATTTTTATTGTTTCAAAAGTTATTCGTTCATCCAATGAATCTTTTTTAGCCTTTCCGATCTGCTCAACAAAATCACTTACCTTCTCATCCTGCACAAAAAAAGTTCCGTCTTGTTTTCGACGGATAGTTTGTAACACCGCACTGTCGGCAAAGGTTTCTTTCAGCATTGCAGCATTAGCCCCTTTCATTGCAGTGAATAATTGATTAACGACTGCCTTAACAGAATCTTCTGCTGATTGAGCCTTGGTAATTGCTGAAATAAATATTGCCGCTGTTAATAATATCAAAATTCGTTTCATGTTAAAATATTTTATATTTTTTTGGACAGTGAATTGCGCATATAAATGTAAATATCCTGCACATGAAAATGATCAAAATTCTACAAACGGCTAGTTTATTCTCAATTATAATTTTTGCAGTTAGTTGTCGCTCCAGCAGGCCCGTATACGAAGGACGATATCCTCCAAGAGAATATCCCTCATACCCTCCACCACCGCCACCACCAGTTTATTATCCAGGTCCCCAAAATCTTCCTCCCGGGCAGGCTAAAAAGGTTTACGGTGGAAGATCCGCGAGACCTTATGCTCCGGGACAAAGAAAGAAATATGATTACTCTTATCGCCGTTATCCCTTGATAATAATCAGAACACCTGAAATTATAATTGGTCGCTACAATGATGGCCGGTATTACTATCAGAATCCTGAAGGTTATATGTACTGGAAAGGATATGATGATAGATTTTATCTTGATGAAAAATATTTAAACGATAACGGATATGATGAAAACGAATATAATGACTGGAAGTATAAAGGAAGAAAAAATAATAACGATCATAAATATCAAAAAAGGGGAAATCAATGGAAAGACTAAAAATTAACCCGAACATCTAATCAATTAATTTAAAACCATGAAATCTGCGGGTGCTCTTCAAGTCATCATCATTCTTTTACTGGTAGCGTCAGCTGCTAGCTGTGAAGTTGCGAAAGAATATTCAACCCGGGTATTTAAGCCAACAATCCCGCAAAAGAAAACAGATTCCACTGCCACGGCAATAAAGTTTATGCAATTTGATAGCGAAAATGCATCCGATAGTATACACTTGAAAGATTTTGCAAGTAAAGGAATTAAGGAGACCGAAATAGCAGAATCTGCTAAGGACACAACAGGCAAAACTGAAGCACCTGTTATTGAAAATAAAGAAGTGGTAAAAACCCAACCTATAGATGCAACAAAACGTG
>DASTZB010000402.1:0-2364 GCA_035764525.1 Chitinophagaceae bacterium
AAAATTGAGCTTACAACCCAACGTATGAAATGCGACGGTTCTTGCTTCTGCCATGGGGCGCAAAGATAGAAAAGTTTAAGGTTTGGAGTTTATAGTTTTGGTTTCGGCATCGGTAATACTATTTAGCTTTTGTTGCGTCGCTCTTGTGCGTTCGGTAATTCTGTTCAGTGACCCCCTTCAAATTTTCCTTTATGGGAGAATCTTTATCCCCTCCTTAGGAGGGAATGGAAACTTTTCAAAATGCTTGAATATTCTATGGGGTGGGTTTGCTGGGTATAGTTGTTACTGCACAAGAGTGCGAAGTTGGTGACGGAGATTAGCACAAAAGCTGACTCAATAAAAATAAATTATACTTGCATTATGAATCCCCAGCTTAAAAAAGCGGCACCGATAATTTTGATTTTTGCACTGGCAGCATTGGTTTTTATTATCAGACAATGTAGAGATGAACGTGGCGCAAATGATAGCACGAAAAGTAAGAGCACAACAGCAACAACTGATAGGGATAAAGGGTTTGATCGCCGTATTTCATATCTTGAATACAGCAGGCATGCCAAGTGCAGAATGGAATGCAGGAGAATTTCGCAGGCAGAAGTGGAGGAAATAATGCAGGAAGGGAGAATAAATTATAATAAAAGTGACCTGCAAAATGCAAGATGCCCACGCTATGCAGTAGAAGGAATTACAGGGGACAATCAAAAACTTAGAATTGTTTTTGCGCAATGCAATGAAAAGACTGAAGTAGTAACGGTGATCGACCTGGATACGGAGTGGAGTTGTAATTGTCCCGGTGATGATAAGAAATATAATAACAGGAATTGAAAAATGATCGGTGTGTTCTTCATATCGTAAAAAATGAAATCAAGAAATGTCATCATCTCCCTGCTCTTTGTATTGGCATTACTTGTTTTTATTTTTATAAAGATCCGTTACGAACCGAGAAAGAAATTAGCCTTGAACCGGAATCCGTCCCGCATCGAATATGCAAAGTTTGCGCTGTGCCGGATGGATTGTCATCATATTAACGCCAATATTATAATGGGGATCTTGAGAAATGGTGAAGTTAACCTGGCGAGATCCGATCTTCATAAACGGCCTTGCCCTATATTTACAATAGGGGGCTTAACAAAACAAAAAATGATTATTATCCTTATTATTCAACAATGCGGAACTGTAGCTAAAATATTGGATTGTTATGACGCTAACGGAACCGTGGGCTGCAATTGCATCAATGATGAGACAATGCCACTTTCATTTTTAAAAACCAATAATTGATGCGTTTTTTGCTTAAGCCTCTTCAATGGATATATTGCATTTATGCGTTTCTTCTTTTTATCGGGATCATGTTGTTGTTTTTTCCTTTTATGCTTATTGCATCTTTGTTTGGCCGCATAACCGGCGGCAATTTGATCTACCGGCTTTGCATGCTGTGGGGCGATCTTTGGTTCTTTCTCATTTTTATTTATCATCGCAATTATTATGAAGAGTCTTTAGATAAAGACAAGCAATTCATTTTTGTCGGCAATCATATTTCTTACCTTGATGCGCCGGTCATTGTAAAAACTCTCCGTCGGCCCATCCGTGCATTGGGTAAAACTGAAATAGCCAAAGTGCCAATATTTGGATTTATCTATAAGTATGCTGTGGTAAGAGTTGATCGCAGTGATGCAGATAACCGGGCAAAGAGTGTGAGGAATATGAGATCTGTCTTGAAAAAAGGGATTTCAATTGTTGTTTTTCCGGAAGGGACATTTAATATGACAGGCAAGCCTTTGAAAGATTTTTATGACGGTGCATTCCGGGTAGCAATAGATACGCAACTGCCGATCAAGCCATTTTTGTTGCCCGACCTTTATGACAGGATGAATTATGAAAGTGTTTTTTCATTAACACCTGGAAAAAGCAGGGCCATCTTTTTACAGGAAGTTTCTGTAGACGGATTAACTCAGAAAGATCTTCCTTTTTTAAAACAGAAGGTGTATGACCTGATGGATAAAAAATTAAGAGAGTATAAAGCTTCATGGATAAAGGCAAGCCCCCAAAACTCCATACGGGGGCTTTAGAGTCATTTACTTAAGTTGCTATCTTTAATTACCCATGACAAAAAGTACCGACTATATAGATGAAACTATCTCGGCTTTAGGGGCCTGGGGGTTTGCTGAAATCATAATTCCTCTTGCTCTTCCAAAGAACTACACATGGTCCATCCCGGTTCATATGAAGGAACAACTAAATGCGGGTTGTCGAGTGGAAGTGAATCTGGGCAAGAATAAAAAATATGCGGGCATTGTAAAAAGAATTCATAACGAGAAACCGGATTTTTTTGAAGCGAAAGATATTCTGAATGTCCTGGATGTTGAGCCG
>DASTZB010000403.1:0-12450 GCA_035764525.1 Chitinophagaceae bacterium
GGTGTCGGCAATTTTATTTAAACATAAAACCGCGAGTAAGGGCAATAACATTTGAGAAACAACAAGTATCATTGACGGAGCTCTGAATTTATTATATAAAGGCAGTATCTTATAAAGAACCCCATTCAATGCATCAAAATAACTTCCCCATGACATCATAATGGTCAATCCAACTGCAGTCAATATCCACCATTTATGCTTTCCATCGAGCAGGAACATACCAAGGATTGCAAGGACACAAATAATAGCACCTACATAAGGTGGACCGGAGGTCCCAATGTCCAGGTCTTTAACCATGCCTCCCCAATAAAATCTAAGATATCCATAGACTTGCTGTTGTACGTCATTTGGGAAAGCTCTTAAGGCTTCGATTGCTTTTGAATTTTCTTCGCTTACTTCCAGGTGATCACTGCTGCCGCCATACATACGTGGTACCATCATTACAAATGGTTCAGTAATGTTCATACTATAACTTAGCGCATAATCTTTCGTCAGGCCATCAGACGCATTTTCATTTTTTACAGTTGAATCAATCAATGCTCTTGCGCCACCGCGAATAGTTTCTTTCTGATATTCATAAGTTGAAAAAATGCTGACAGCATTTGTAAGTACGCCGGTTAATCCTGCAATGACTGTAAATGCAGCCGCTAGTCCAAAATGGCGCCATTCTTTATTTCTTATCCAACGTACTGCATAAAAAATAGTCATGATCGCAATGGCGAGAAACAGATAATAATCTATCTGCGGGTGATTTTGCACAATAAGCACGGAAGTAAACAATGCAGTAAGTCCAGCCCCCAGCCAATATTTCCTTTCATAAATTAAGATTATTGAAGCAAGTAATGCAGGCATGTACGCGATCGATAACATTTTGGTGTCATGCCCTACTGATATGATAACCGGATTATATGTCGCGTAGGCAAATGCCAATGCTCCAAGAATTCCGAAAATTGTTCTTACACCGAGAGTGACGCACAAAAAATAAAAACAAATGCATGCCAGGAAAAAGAAATTTACTGGTTTGGGCAAACCAAGTGAGAGTATCTGGTGAGCAATCCATGGAATTTTATTATTAGCAGTATACCCGATCTGAAAAGTAGGCATCCCGCTGAACATACTGTTTGTCCATAGTGGATAAACTCCGTTATGCGTCTTGCCATATTCAACTGATTGTTGAATTGAACCTTTCCAATGTGTGATATCGTGCTGTGAAATTACTTTTCCTTCCAACACGGGCTTGCAATAAATAAATGCAACAACAAGGAAGACCAATACTGCTATTCCATGTGGGACCAGTTTCTTAAACCATGAACTCTTCATATATGAAAGGGGGTTGTTATGGCTGACAAAATAATGCTATTTTACACGAAAAATCCCGGATGCGTTGGCTTTTATTTTTATCAAAACTGGCTTTCATTTGTAACCTTCTATTCATCCCCGCTTTCATTTTACAAATTAAAAACTTCATTGGTGATATTGATCTTTCTTCCTATATCATTATTATCGGGTTTGTATTTGCGATATTGTTTAACCCGTTGACCAATCTTTGTTACCTCGTGTTATTTTTTGTCGATAAGAAAAAGCTTTCAATTGTGCCCACATGGCTTATTGTTATTAATATTTTATTCTTATTTTTCCAGGTTATCTTTCTTTTACTAATGAATATTCATAATTACGAAACATGATACATAATATTCTTAGAGATAAACCAACAAAACTGTTTTTAGGACTTACAGCTTTTTTCTGTTGTAATGCTTTGATAGCTGAATCGATCGGCACAAAAATATTTTCATTGGAAAAACTTTTTGGATTGGCTCCATCAAACTTTACATTATTTGGTCAATCAGGGATCTCGGTAAGTCTTACATGCGGTGTCTTACTTTGGCCGCTTGAGTTTGTGATGACAGATATTGTTAACGAATTTTATGGACCAAAAGCAGTCAGAAGAATTTCATACACTGCTGTAGCACTTATTGCTTATGCTTTTTTAATGTTTTATACTGCGATGAGTGTGCCGCCGGCAGATTTCTGGATCAGTAGTCATACCCAAGACAATATTCCGAATATGCAGGATGCATTCTCGGGGATATTCGGACAAGGAATGAGAATAATTATCGGAAGTATCACAGCTTTTCTTGTAAGCCAGTTAGTCGATGTTTATGTATTTCATAAAATAAAAAAGGCAACAGGAGAAAAAAGAATTTGGCTGCGGGCCACGGGTTCTACATTGGTTTCGCAATTTGTAGATAGTTACATTGTTTTATTCATAGCTTTTGGCGGTGTTTTTCACTGGCAGCAGATACTTGCCATAGGTGTTGTCAACTATATTTATAAAGCAGTTATGGCGATCATTCTTACTCCGGTGATCATCTTTGCAGAAAAAAGAATTGAAAATTATGTCGGGCATGATATCGCCAAAAAAATGAAGAGGTCGGCAATGGGGCAGGAGCCGGATGCCTTTCCTAATATTCCTACGGCAGGGTAAAGGAGATGATAGTTTTTAAAATGACAGATGATAGTTGGTTTCTAAAATAAGACTCTAAAGGATCATCTACTAACCATAAGTTATCATCTATTCTTAATCATTCGTGCAACGATCTTATCGATCGGCAGCGTTACTATTTCATCAGAAAAATCTTTCCAATCTATTAAACGGAAAGTTTCGGTTTCGCCTGTGTTATTATAGATCTCCATTTGCTTTTCATCAAAATCAAAAGGCTTGGTGCGTAAAGGAACTTTCAACTCTTCTAGTTGCTTTGCAAAATAGTAAATAGAGATTATTTGATCTTCGGGTCTGAATGCCGACATCTGGAAATAATCAGTTGTATAAATATGATCGCCAATTTCAGCCTCAATACCTAATTCTTCTTTCAGTTCTCTTTTCAAACAATCTCTTGTTCCTTCACCAAATTCCAATCCCCCGCCGGGAAACTTGGTATACAAACCATCCCGTATATATTCATCAGCAACTAATATTTGTTTCTTATCATTTATAAGAATGCCATACACACGAAGATTAAAACGATGCATCGGGAAAAATTATAGTGAAGACTAAGGAAGGTTATTAGATCTCTATACTTCCATTAAATACTCTTTCAGCAGGTCCGCATAGCCAGATGTTTCTGAATTTGCCGTCATCTATCCGGTCAAATTCTACATTCAGCCTGCCACCAAGCGTTTTTACTTCTACTTCATTAAAACCATTTTCATTATGATAACAAACTAATGCAGCTGCAGTAACGCCGGTGCCGCAACTGAGGGTTTCATTCTCTACACCACGTTCATAGGTTCTCACGAAAATCTTATCAGGTTCATCAAGTTGCTCAACAAAATTTACATTGATTCCTTCCTTTTCAAATTCACGGCTATAACGGATCTCCCGACCTTTTTTAAAAACATCATACTCGGCAAGATGCGGGATCATTTTGACATAATGAGGCGAGCCTGTATCGACCAAAAAGTCGCTATGGTGATTGACGATAGCATCAACATCATTCATTTTTAAATACACAATTCCATTTGTATCAATCTTTGCTTCGTGTTCGCCGTCTGTTGCGATAAACTTATAAAGCTCTTTTTGTATGCCTATACTTTCAGCGAATTTTATAAGGCAGCGGCCACCATTGCCACACATGGTGCCTTCACGACCATCGGCATTGTAATAAACCATTTCAAAATCGTATCCGGCTTTTTCATTCAAGAGCATCAGCCCATCTGCACCAATCCCGAAGCGACGATCACAGAGATCTTTTATCGTTTCCGGGTTAAGCTGAAGGTTATGGCCATTTCGATTATCAATGATAACAAAATCATTTCCGGTGCCCTGGTATTTAAAAAAATCTGTCTTCATTTCTATTTCTTATACATTTTGAGAAACAATTTCTAATACTTTAACAATCAGGTTTTCAACAGCCGCTTTCCCATCTTTTGAAAACTCTTTTCTTACTCTATTTGCTATAACGGCATTTAAGGAAAGACAGTTGTGTCCAAGAAGCCTGCTTAGTCCATAAATAGCCGATGTTTCCATCTCAAAGTTAGTGATCCTATGCTGACCAAAGCGAAATTGAGTAAGGCGGTTAATGAGTTCAGGGTTGCTTATACCCAGACGCAGTACCCTCCCTTGCGGGCCATAAAAACCCGGGCAAGTAACCGTAATTCCCTGGTAAAAATCTTTTACAAAATGTTTAATAAGTGAGGCACTTGCGCCGGCGATATAAGGATAGCCAATTTTCGAGTGCATTTGAGTACTTGTAACAAATGAGTGCAGCAATTGTTTCTCTTCATCATTTTGCTCAAGACGATAAAAGTTTAACAGGTTATCTATACCAAGTCCATGGGTAGAAGCTATAAAATTGTCAACAGGGATCTCTGGTTGTAAAGCTCCCGACGTGCCGATACGGATCAAATTTAATGAGGTAAGAGTTGGACTGATCTCCCTTGTGGTTAAATCAATATTAACTAATGCGTCCAATTCGTTAATGGCAATATCAATATTATCCGTACCAATACCCGTTGAAAGAACGGTTAACCTTTTATTTCCAATATTTCCTGTATGTGTAATGAATTCGCGGTATTCTCCTTTGTATTCTATTTTGTCAAAATGTTTGCTTACTTCTTTTACACGATCAGGATCACCAACCAGGAAAACCGTACCGCCGATCTCATGAGGCAAGAGGTTTAAATGATAGATAGCGCCTCTTGCATTTAGTATCATTTCCGATTCGGCGATCCGTGACATATGTGTTGGATTATAATCTTTTAATTAAACGACTTATATTTGCTGCGTTTCAGGTTCAAATCTAAAATGTAAAATCTGAAATCGGAAATAAATAGGGTCCTGTGGCCGAGTGGCTAGGCAGAGCTCTGCAAAAGCTCCTACAGCGGTTCGAATCCGCTCGGGACCTCTAAAAAGAGAAACCTGCTAAGATTCAATAGCAGGTTTTTCGTCTTTTGCAATGCCACGTAAGGCGAGTTGCTTCGTCCAATATCTTAAGGATCAAATATGGATCGTTATCAATTTTTGGAAATCATTGGAAGTCTATTCCTTGTTTGCAGACTTGTGAATAATTAAGCAATGGCCTGGGCCTTTGGTACTGGCTGGCCATGACAACCTGAGTTAAAAGCACATGGTGCTTGAATGGCCGGGTTTACATTCGTGGCAAAGGAGTTTGCAAGACCACCGCAGTCAGTAGAGTTATTTCCGGTTTCTTATGGCACGAATAGAAATCAATAACTGAAGCGGCGACAACAAAAAAGATATTAATACTATCAATCTTAAATCATCATTTGCTACGGGTTAAAAAGAATTGACTTGGTAAGATCTTATGGTATTTAAAATAATATCCAATTACTTTATTTATTGATGCTATGTTTATGCCTCATGGATCCATTTCCTGAAGGCAGGTGCTGTTTCCTGGCTGATAATAATAATATAAGATTGATCATTTAGTTCGCCCAGGTTCATATTCACTCTCAGTTTAACTTTTTCGTATGCTCTGAAACTTTTGATATAGTTAATGTTGATGATGTATTGACGGTTGGCACGGAAAAAAAAGCTATTGTCGAGCTCACTTTCCAATGCAGAAAGACTTTGCTCCGCCATATATTTTTTGCCAACCTCATCAATGGCGTACACAATTTTATTTTCCGTATAAAAAAGAACAATGTTGTTAAGGAGCAGGAAAATATTTTCTGCTCCTTTTTTTACTACCAGTCTTGTCTTTTTCTTTCTTTCAGGAAAACGCATCACCTTAACTACGCCAGGTGCTAAGTCTCCAAAATAGTTTGACACTAATGGGTTTCGATCTTTTCTCAAATCACTTTCGTTTGTCTTTTTATCTGCGATTAGCAATGCGTTAAGCATGATATCAGGTTTAATGATCTTAGTATTTATAAATGAATCTTTGATAATACACCGCACCTTATTTATATGACCATTTAGTTTAATGCCAAATCATTGAAAATTGAAACTCACGATTTTAAAATTCTCACCTGGTTCAAATGGATCCATATGCGACGAGTTACCCACGTTATCAATGGTATAATGAAAACCGGCTTTTACTAATGATTGCACATTGCCAGGGAGATATTTCTCTACAGTCAAGGCATTAGCTTGTGTAGGGATATCTTTTATCCGCATAGGTGGTAATACAGAGTCCCAAAGAATGTCGTTAGCTGATCTTTCTATAGATAGGGTAATGGTAATAGTATTATTATCATTTGAGAGATCCTTGTCGGAAAAGAGTACAAATTGAACCCTTCTTGGAGATTTTGTGCCGACAGGTGTATAGTCTGAATTATTTTTTTTGCATGACGTCACTATCATGATCATCGAGACAAATAAGACTGATAAAATTGTTATTTTTTTCATTTTTTTAGCATAAGAAATTCGAGCAAAGGTCGATCATGATAATACCAGCGAGTTGTCGGTAACACCCTTTATGTCGATTTACAGATTCAGGTTTTGAAATTTGTCATCTTTGGGCACTTCTACGGATCTTGTTTTGCTGGGTTCAAAAAAATAGCCCATCTCTTTCATGGTATCGCGTATCCCTTCTGCCATTGCTTCTGAAAAAAGTATGGTAAAAGTATTTTTGCGCTGTCTGAAAGGATGGGCTATAATAAGTATCAGCTTTTTCATGTTTAATTTTATTCTAAGTACCAATTACTGAACAATAACCGATGGATTCATTGGTTTAAAAACACCATCAGGATTGTTTTTCCATACCCATGCATGCAATGTCCACCATCCGGTATTAAGCGTGTTTTCATTCCACTCATCATCGTTTCCTGTAAATCCTTCAGGAGCTACATGAAGCGGTAGAGAACTCATTGGAACTGCATATTCTACTGCGACCAACTCAAAATTGCCATTATCCTTTTTGTTGTAGACCAGAATTGCTGGTTTTCTTACGTCAAACACAGGACTAACAAGATCAGCATTCAAAAAATGATAACCCATATTTGGCAATGTTACAACTGGGTCTTTTCCGTAGCCATCAGCAAATGCATTCTCTATGTTTTGATATTTTGCTGTTGCTGCATGGGCCTCTTGCAGTTCCTTTGAGGTTTGTGGATCAAGTCCGCTATGGGAACTAAGGAATTCAGCGTCTTTTATTCCTTTACTACTTGCCATCTGTTCTTCACTATTTGTTTGTGGCTTATCACTATATTTCTTACATGCACCAAATAACAGTGATGCAAATAATATCATCACGTAAGGAATCAGTTGTCCGTTCCATAACAAACGATTTAATGATTGGGTATTAGCTACGTGTTTGTTTTGGCCGCTTATAGCAGCACGAAATAAATTTTTCATTTTATTATTTTGGTTTAGTTAAAAAAAAAGTTTTGTATTTATTGTCCTTGTTGTACTCTCATTACTTTAATTGGGATCAGCCCGTGTGCTGTTTTATGGGTATTGATCAATGCTGTTGAATCAGGAGCTTGTGCCAAACACATAACAGTTCCGGTTTTTTCGTCAACCCAATAGTTGATAAGGTTGACGCCATATTTTCCCTGCACAGCAAGATCTTTCTTATGCGCCCCTGCTACATCAGCTGCAGAAACTTTTCCTTCGCCCAACTGGTGTATATCCAGGTATAGATTATTTTTTCCTTTCATAACTGCTTCCTGGCCTTCGGTTACCTGGTAAAACTCTCCTGGCAAAAGCCCATGGGCATCTGTATGAGTTTTGAGAATGGATTCTGTATTGTCAGCAGTTGAAAGACAATACACATCTCCGTTGGCCTGATCAAACCAGTATTTCAGGATTGTAACTCCATATTTTTTTTGAATCGACAGATCTTTTTTGTGGGCTTCTTCCACATCTTTAGCAGTTACTTTTCCTGCGCCAAGATGGTGCACATCGATATACATGTTTTTTGATGTCTCTTTATTAGACTTTGCTGGCTGAGCCGACAGGGTAAATGAAAAGAAACAGGTAGTTACGAACGCTGTAAGACGAAAATGATGCTTCATAAAAAAAAGTTGATTTAGAAATTGGTTAATTGAATTCAGCTACAAAGCAACTTTCAATCCTGTCGAGAGGTATAAGGAATCTTCCCTATTTTAGAATTCACATCCCTTATTTTAATTATGCATTGGGGTAAGTGAGTGTGTAAGGTTCTAAGACAGCTAAGAGAGAAAAAGAGTAAAAAAAAGATCAAACATTTTTAAAAAAGGTTTTTCTATCATCAGGAATACTAATAGCCCGGGCATGATTTTAACGTATCAAGAAGGCATGTATCAAGTACGTAGCCCTCAGTTTTTTTATGTTCTGTTAATTTGTGTGCCTGGCCGGAGTCAAAAAGAAAAGTACAGGGCCATTAAAGAAATGATCAATCATGTCTATCTGGTGTGGACCACTTCTATTTTTAAGCCAAATAATTTCAAAATATTCGTGCCTGTGTTTGTCTTCAAATTCTGACATCATTGAATTGGTTTCACCAAATGGATCAACTTTGAAATTTTTAGTTTCTTTGTTGATCTGATCTTGATGAAAGGTGAATACAGGAATGTTATTGCCGCTCCTTATCTCTTATCTTTAAGTTCAAATACAAACAACCATTAATTATTTTCCGATAACCGCTTGTCATTTATTGATTGCAACACAGAATCGATCAGTCATAAGCGATAAACAGCTATAAAGCAGTATAAACTGGTATCATAATAAATAATGTTCTGGGAAAACGTGAAATTGATTGCCACTCCAAAGCAACCTTCGATTCCTGAAGGACGTTTAAGGAAATTCCCCTATTTTACCTTTAACCACTACTTATTTTTAGACTATGACTAACGACTTGATTGAAAGAGCAGAGTTTTTGAACTCGTTAGAAATGAAGTTTAACAGTGTTGCAGAAGGCGAGGGCCATTGTATTTTGCTGAGTGGCGAAGCAGGTATTGGCAAGACTTCACTAATTAAAGTATTTTGTCAAGACAAAAAAAACGATTGCAAAATCTACCATGGCACTTGTGATGCGTTGTTTACCCCAAGACCGTTGGCGCCGATATATGATATTATAATGCAGATGCGTGGCGATAATAATCTTGATGCTACCAATAGTTCGGCATTGTTTAGTCAGCTATTTCATGAAATAGAAAATCAACATCGAACAACCCTTATTGTCATTGAAGATATACATTGGGCTGATGAAGCTACTTTGGATTTAATAAAATCTTTTGCACGACGCATCCACCGCCTTCGCTGTCTTTTTATACTTACCTATCGTGATAATGAAATTCTCGACAATCATCCCTTGAGAAATGTCTTAGGCCAATTACCTCCGGATTCTTTTACCAGGTTGCAGCTATCACCTTTGTCAAAAGAAGCTGTTGAAAAAATGGCGGAGGAAAGGGGGTATAAAGGAGAAGATGTGTTTAGTATTTCTGGCGGTAATCCATTTTATGTAACTGAAATACTTGCGAGTTATAGTCCCGGTGTTCCTGACAATATTAAAGATGCCATACTTTCTGTTTATCTCCAGCAAGAGAAAGGAACAAAAACTGCCTGGGAAATCTGTTCGGTAATTCCGGAAGGTTTGGAAATTAATCGATTTGCTAAAATTAAGTCTTCCCTGGATGCAGAGATGGATCATTGCTTTGCATTAAGAATCATTATTGTCAAAAACGATCGAGTGATTTTTAAGCATGAATTGTACAGGAGAACCATTGAAGGATCCCTTTCCCCTTTTAAACGAATCACACTAAACAAAAAAATTCTGGATCTTTTTTTAGACTCTTTTGAACAAGAAGGAGAAATTGAGCGGATTGTGCATTACGCAAAAAATGCAAATGAAAATAAGGTGGTTGTTAAATATGCACCAATAGCGGCCCGACAGGCAGCATCTATGGGAGCCCATATTGAAGCCTCCAAATTATTTCTTACTGCAATCGAGTATTCTGATGGAAATGATGCAGAACAAATGGTGGAATTTTATGAATCCTATGCATACGAGTGTTACCTGACTAACCAGGTGAAAGATGCTATCATTTACCAGGGTAAGGCACTAAAGATCCGACAGCAAAAAAATGAAATTGAACAAGCAGGAAATAACTTAAGACTTCTTTCAAGGTTATGGTGGTTTGATGGCAACCGGCAAGAAGCCGAAAAATATGGTAAACAGGCAATCGAAATTTTAGAGTCACAACCGCCTTCAAAAGCAAAGGCAATGGCATATAGCAATATGTCTCAATTAAAAATGCTCTCTGATGAAACCGCTGAATGTGTTGGGTGGGGAAATAAGGCAATTGAAATGGCTAAGGAATTAAAAGATAATGAAATTCGCTGCCATGCAATGAATAATGTAGGAAGCGCATTATGGAAGACCAATTCCTCCAGGGAAAAAGGTAGAGAGATGTTATTCGAGAGCCTGGATATCGCATTAGAAAACTCTTTTCATGAGCATGCTGCGAGGGCTTACTCAAACATCGGGACTATTTATTTGCTCTTTAAAGAGTATGAATTAGCCAGGCCAATATTAGAAGAAGGTATAAACTATTGTGAAGAAAGGAATCTCGACGCATCCAAAAATTATAAACTATACGTAAAGGCTAAAATATTTTTTGAGACCGGCGATTGGGGGCAAGCATCTTTGATCTTAGAAAATTTGCTTTCAAACCCAAGCCAGCTGGGTTCAGTTAAAATATTTGCTTTAACAGTTCTGGCTATTATTAAAATAAGAAAAGGAGACGAAGACGCCTTGGTTTATTTAGATGAGGCAAAGCTACTTGCATTAAAAACAAAAGAACATACCCGTATAATATTGGTAATGATAGCTGAATTAGAACATGAATGGCTGACAGGAAAGAAACGAATAACTGAAGAGGAATTGCAATTATCTATTGATCTCATCAAGAAAATTGATAATAATTTTCTAAATAGTGAATTTGCATTTTGGTTAAAGAAGGTCAGGAAGAAAGATCTGGACATATCTGGATTGTATGAGCCTTATAAACTCTTAAAAGAAGGAAAGATCAAATCAGCGGTCGGTTTTTGGGAGACAAAGGGTTGTCCGTTTGAAATGGCGCTCGCATTATTTGCAGGAAACGAGGATGACATGAAAAAGGCCCTTTTAATTTTTCAACAAATTGGGGCAGACGCGGTATGTGAAAGAATGAAAATGGAAATGCGTGCAGGAGGTATCAAAAAAATCCCACGAGGTTTAAGAGAAAGTACAAAAACCAATCCTGCCCAGCTAACTAATCGTGAACTTGATGTCCTGCACTTGCTACAAAAAGGGATTCAAAACAAAGAAATTGCCGGAGCCCTTTTTATTTCTCCCAAAACAGCTGATCATCATATTTCCAATATATTGTTTAAATTGGATGTGAACTCTCGTTCAAAAGCAGTTGCCGAAGCGATACGTTTGGGAATTCTAAAATAGGGAAGAGCGGAGCATTAAATGGATGGAAGGCCCCATATTGTTTTAGGATTGCCAGAGTAGCTTTATATGAACCAAAATTTATAAAATGAAAAAGTTTATAGTTGAACGGAAACTACCAGGCGCAGGCAACTTGACTGATGAGGAATTACAAGACCTTTCAAAAACCTCTAACGCGGTTATTACAATTTTAGGCAAACCTTATAAATGGATCCAGTCTTATGTTACCGAAGACAAAATTTACTGCATTCATGAAGCGGAAGATGAGGATGCCATCCGGCAACACGCCAAATGTGGGAATTTTCCAGTTAATAAAATTGAGGAAATAAAAGCGCTTATTGACCCAACCACCGCAGAGAAAGAGAATTAATCCAGCACCACGAATTATTCTTTCATCTTGAAGCAGATGTTAAAGTTCCGCAAATTACTTCACCTTTTCTCCAAATAAAATAGGGAGTCTTTCATACATAAATAGGGAATAACTCTGTCATTAAACACCCGAGGGAGTTCTAGTTTTGGGGATCAATTTATCAGAATCGATATCACAAAACATTAATCATTAAATCAAACAAAGTGAAAAAGAAACTCATTGTATTGGCAATCGTCAGTCTTGCGACCGTTGCAGGAACAAGTAAAGCAAATGCTCAAAAAGCATCTAATGGCACCTCATTGGAATTTCAAAAGGGTATAGGTGAACCCACAAATCCGACAATCAGCCCCAGGGCTTTAAGGAACTTTGCCGACAACTATAAAGATGTCAAAGGCGAAAGCTGGATGAAGGTAAAGGATGGTTTTGCTGTCAGATTTAGTTCAGATGACACAAAAAGTACCATTTTATATAATAAAAAAGGAGAATGGGTTGGTAGTATAAAATATTATCACGAAGAAAAAATGCGTGGCGAAATAAGACACATTGTCAAGAGCAGTTATTACGATTATAAAATTGTTTATACCCAGGAAGTTGAAACAAGTGACTCAGAAGATGTACCCACCTATATCGTTTGTTTAGAGGATAAATCTAATATCAAATTTGTCAGAATAAGCGCTGGGGAAATGAGCGTATGGAAGG
>DASTZB010000404.1:0-2116 GCA_035764525.1 Chitinophagaceae bacterium
ATGTTGATCAACGTCTTTTTCCCCTGTGCTTTAAATGTTACTGTAAATTGAAATTTTGGTCCTGAGATATGATCATAAACCAATTTCTCATATTTCACCACTTCTTTATAAACGCTTTTATTTTTATAATCAATACCATCGGGGCCATGCATAATAAAATCCCAAACACCACCCGGTTTTACATCCATTTGAAAAATTGTATTGGTAAATCCATTAGGTCCCCACCAATTTTTTATATGTTCTGGTTCAGTCCATACTCTCCACACCAATTCTATCGGAGCATCAAAAACCCGCGATATAACAAGTTCTTTGCTAGCTGTAGCATTATTTTTTTCGTTTTGCATGTTTCCTGATTTTAGATGTTTTTTTATTTTTTGTTTGCAACTCGTCAAGATAACTTTCCAATGCGTCCAATTTCTGATTCCAGAATTTTTTGTATTGTTCAACCCACTCAGATACTTCATTCAGTTTTTTAAGATTTGCTTCGCAGTGCCGTTCCCTTCCCATTTGGTTAATAATAATCAAGCCGCATTCTGTAAGGATCTTTATGTGCTTGGAAATAGCCGGGCGGCTAATATGAAATTTTTCTGCTACAGAATTTAAGTTCAACGTTTCATGGGCGATCATATTGATAATCTCTCTTCGTGTAGGATCTGCAATTGCCTGGAAAACGTCTCGCCTCATAGTAAATTTATTTTGTAACCGATTGGTTACACAAATTTATATGAAACCTTTTGGTTACACAAAATTTTTCTTTGACTTTTTAAAAAAATGGGGAAAACTAAGAAAGGAACACTTGTTAATCCAACAAACTGCAATGAAATCCATTCGCTGAAACAATGGTTACTATCTCATCAATTGGAATTGATTCGCCTTTTACACGAAGTATTTTATCGCAATCGTGCAGATCGAAATTTATCATAAATGCAGGGAAATGATTGTTCAGCAACGATATTATCCTTTCCGCCTGCAATACATCATGAACATTTGTTTTGAATATCTCTACCATACAAAATTCATTTGTCCATCATTTTCACAGCCTCATCAATTATCCGTTCAAGTTCCTTTTTACCAGATTTGATCTCGTTTAAGGAATTAAAATATACCAATCTCCTATCCTTATGATCGCCTTGCAATAATGCTGATCTTATTTTTACAATACTGGGATGATGAAATACAAGAATGATCTTATCCTTGCTTCTTGCTGGTCCGAACGTAACAATATCTTCTTTATAATAATAACTTGGAGCATTCCATTTTATTCTTTCGTTCAATTTGGGCCCAGCTGCCCTGATAATTTTTCTTACTGCATCTATCGCCGGCTTCATTTCCGTATCAAGCTTATTCATCCATTCATCTACGAGTTCCTTTTCAGTTGGCTTTTCTTTTTTAGTTTTTGCGGTCATTTTTTTATAGATTTTTTCAAGGCAGCCTTTGCTTCATTCTCTTTCAGTTTAAATCTTACGATCTTCTTAATAAGAGGCAATGGCAATGGCTTACCTAGCGGAAATTGTATGGCGCCTTTTGACCATTTATACTTCGCAATCTCGTCTTTGAAATTTTCAATGCCAGAGGCAGTTGGATAAAACCCAATATGATTTTTATACCCTGCGAAAAAAACCACCATTCCGTTTTGTCTATACCCCGGCATCTGGTAACTGATAACTTCTTCCGCATCCGGAGCTACTGACTTAATTGTTGTTCTGAGTTTATTTAAATTTGTCTGCACATCCTTTGGTTGCGCCGCAATATATTCATCCACATTCTTCGGGAGCTCAGTTTTTATAGTTTTCATCCTGGATATCCTTTTAATTTTTTCTTCCAAAAAATATAAGAGAGGATTCCAAATAATATCCAGATACCCATACTTAACATACCGGGATCAAATTGCATGTTAGATGCAGCAATGAATGAATATACTGCAGCTGCCAGATCAAAAAACAAACCTGCGTATGCCCATTCCTTAATTGTTTTTAACCCGGGTATTAAAATCACAATCGAGCCTAAGAACTTTGCATACCCGGTGAACGGAATAAAATATTCAGGATAGCCCAACGCATCGTGTATAAGCATGACTGCGTCTTTATTCACAGTCAGGCTTCCAACCGCAGAAAAA
>DASTZB010000405.1:0-9225 GCA_035764525.1 Chitinophagaceae bacterium
TTATTTTATTGAAAATACTACCGGTAGCTTTTTCTCCATTGATCTTAATCACTTGCTGTCCTCTTCTTATCCCTTCATTCCATCCAGGTGATTCATAATCGACATTTGCGATAAACACACTGTCTTCTCTTTCTCTTAAGGTGAAACCAACATATGCGCCGGGCAAAGCTTGCGCGGTTGTATCAATATCTAACCCGGCATAATTGAAATAGGTTGGATAGTCAAGTTCTTTGGTAGTTGTGATATATTCAAATTCATTTGACAACAAAACACCCGCAACAGATTCAAAAGCATTTTTTAATTCTTTTTCTGTAAACCCTCTTTTCTTTTTTTGATAATATTCTTTATATAAGAATCGCATCACATCATCCATGGATTTTTTATTGTTGGTGACTTGCCTGATCTTAAAATCAAAAAGCAATCCAACTGCAGGGCCTTTATCATAATAAGAAATTGTTTTGTTCACTTCATCACCGGTTTTTCCAAATGGCCCATCACTCCATGTTTCATAGCTTGCCTGTTCCAATGTTTGATAATGTTTGCCGGGCTTATTTTCAAATGCAACCATATTTCCACGAAATGCATTGAATAATTCTGGATCTGTTGAAATTCCGGCACGTTTCACCACCATATATTCATAATAAACAGAAAGCCCTTCGGAGACCCAAAGCATTTTTGTTCGGCTACCTTTGTCATAATCAAAAGGCCCAAGTTCAATTGGGCGAATTCGTTTTACATTATAATGATGGAAATATTCATGTGCTAAGAAATGAAGTGTCCGGATATAGCTATCACGGTTTTTAAAATTACTTCCATTAAAACCAAAAGTTGTATTATTCAAATGTTCAATGCCTCCGGGGCCAGAACCAATTGCAATGAACATATAATTTTTGTAAGGAATATGCCCGATGATGTTTACGGCTGCTTCAACAACTTTTTTGAGATCAAGAATAAATTGCTGCCTGTCAAAATCACCGAGCTTGAAACCGATAAAGCGATGAGTAATTCCTCTTATTTTAAATGGATTCAATTCTTCAAGATTGCCAATAAGGATCGGACTATCATATAAAATATCAAAGTCAGGAGCGGTGTAAGTAAATTTTTTACCGGGCAAAGAATCTAGCCCGGTTGCCACCCGATTCCATTTGCTCTCTGGAACCACTGTTACCTGCACGGGCTGGTTAATCATTTTATCGACGTGTAAGAAAACGGCCGCAGGCAAAATATAAGCACGGGTTTCATCCAAATAAGCAGTAGCTACAAATGGTCTCACCGTCTTGATTTCATAGGAAAGATTTACGGTATTAGCATTATTGCTGGAAACTCTCCATGTATTATCATTTATTTTTTCCCATTTTAAGTCACTGCCTGATTCATCTGTTGCCGTGAGCCGTTCAAGATTTTTTCCATAATCCATTTTTTGATAATAACCGGGTGTCCATGCCGGCATTTTAAAATCAATGAATTGTTTTTTAACTCCCTTACAAGTAAGTTGCACATGAAAGAAATGCCATTCAGGATTATCCATCTTTACTGTATACGCAAGCGAAGCCTTTTGAGCAAGAACGGAGATAGAGAAAAACAAAAGAAGAATTAGTGAAGCAAACGTTTTGTTTGTTTTCATAGACCGGGAAAACTATTTAAGATATTTTGCATAAAATTCAAGTGTTCTTTGCCATGCTAGTTTAGCAGCGGCTTCATTATACCTTGCCGGGGAAGTGTCATTATGAAAAGCATGTTGAGCACCTTCATACATATATAATTCATAATTGATCTTGTTTGCTTTCAGGGCTTCTTCATAAGCAGGAATGCCGGCATTTACGCCTTGATCCAGAGCTCCATAATGCAATTGCACCGCAGCTTTTATTTTCGGAACATCTGTAGTGGCAGGCTGACGACCATAAAATGCAACAGCTGCTTTTAAGTCGGGAATATTAACAGCCAGGTTATTTGCCATGGCGCCACCCCAGCAAAATCCAACACAACCGGCTTTACCATTAAAATCTTTTCTTGTTTTTAAATAATCGAATGCCCCAATAAAATTCTTCAGATTATCCTCAGGTTTCAATTCGTTAAAACCAGCTCTTGCCTCATCTTCATTTGCAAATGTTTTTCCTAAAGCAGATAAGGCATTTGGAGCGATAGTAAGATAACCTGCAGTGGCAGCTCTCCTTGCCACATCTTCAATATGTGCATTCAACCCACGATTTTCATGAATTACGATCACTGCTGCATATTTCTTTTCTGCTTTTGGTCTTGCGATATATGCTTTCATTTCATTAGGTACACCGGTATAGTTTATATATTCGGTGAACAGGTCCTGGTCGGAAACAAGACCGGGTTTTGTATAATTGTTTTCTATTTGTGATAATACCGATTGTGTAATGGCAATGCTTCCGGTAATGAGTGTAAGTCGTTTTAAAAAATCAGCACGGGTGATAGTAGCTGAATGAATATACTCGTCGTACAGGTTGATAATTTTCTGGTCCATATATTTAAATTAAGGGAACTAAAGTTACGAAAGCAAAATAAATCAGGAATGATAATTCTTGTATCCACAAGTTCATTACCTTAGCCATCTCAATTTTTAAAAAAGATCATTTATGAAATACTTATTTACTGCTGCTATTGTTGCAGCATCATTCATTGCATGTAATAGTAATGGTGATAAAACAACTGAAACCAAAGAAGAAGGTCATGATGCACATGCAAGTACTGCTACTGCAGTTGAAATGCCTGCAATGCCGGAAGTTCCTGCAAATGCAAGAGTTTATTTTGCTAATCTGAAAGACGGGCAAAAAGTAACTTCACCACTAAAAGTTGAAATGGCAGTGGATGCAATGCATGTAGATACTGCAAATGGAATATTGAAACCAGCATCAGGTCATCATCATATCCTTGTTGATATTGATTCAATTCCAACCGGAGAAGTGATCAAAAAAGATTCTGTTCATCTTCATTTTGGAAACGCACAAACATCTGCTGAAGTGAAATTACCTCCGGGCAAACATTCATTGACGCTCCAGTTTGCTGATGCAATGCATCGTTCATACGGAAGCAAACTGACAAGTAAGATAACTGTGGATGTAAAACAATAAATTTATTTTATGTTTCTATTATGCCCCGTCAATCGGGGCATTTTTATTTTACAAGTAATGTTTTTTTCATTTATTATCTTAATTAAAGTTTAAAGTTTGATTGTGTATAAAATTTAATTCGCTGAATTACAGTTAAAAAATAGCTGGTTCTTCCTGCTGGCATGGGCTTTGAAAATCAATATTAAAATCAATGATTATGAAAAAAGTAACAACGGTCTTATCGGTGGCTGTAATGAGTTTATTGTTCTCAACCGTCAGTGCACAACAAGCAGTAGGTATAAAGGGCGGTGTGAATATTGCCAGTTTAAGTGGTTTTGAAGGACGGAGCAGAGTCAGTGCTCATGGGGGTGTTTTTCTGCATCATACTATAAATAAAAACTGGTGTTTCCAACCCGAGTTATTGTATTCAGGCGAAGGGCAACGATATTTCTCTAACGCCGTGGAAAGGACGTTAGCGCTCAGTTATCTTCAACTTCCATTAATGATCCAGTATTATCCTGCGCCACAAATATATCTTGAAGCAGGTCCACAGTTTGGTTTGTTATTGAGTGCACAAGATAAAGTTGAGGATGAAGCAGGACAAATAAATGCAAAGGATGATTTTACGACGGCCCAAGTTGCGCTGGGTCTCGGTATGGGTTTTAAAGCAACGGAACAATTAATATTATACGGTCGTTATAATTTTGGTTTAACCGATGTAAGCAGATTTGATAATATTGTTGACCATAGCCAGGTGGGTCAATTGGGAATTGCAATTCGATTAAAACACTAAATAAATCAAATACTATTGATAACAGTCATGATTATTCATGACTGTTTTTTTATTTAAAGAAAATATTAACTGAAATTTTCGATAATGGTTCTTGAAAAGCAATTCAAACAACTTCTTAACAGTAAAGCTGGCATGTTTATCGTCATATAACCATTGAAAATAGGTCTTATGGGTTTAGAACTGTAAACCGGGTCACTGAATTGAGAAACCATTTTTTTACAACCTAAATCCTTTTAAATGAAACGTATCTTAAAAACATGCATGATAGCAATTGGGGTGTTGCTTTTTGGTGCAGTACAAAACAAATCTTCAGCCCAGGTCTCCGTTAATGTTTCCTTTCAGACTTTTTATGACGAGTTAAGTCCTTATGGTCAATGGATCGATTATCCTGAGTATGGATATGTGTGGAGACCGGACAACAGTTATAGCGATTTTCAACCTTATCGGTCAGGGGGCCATTGGGTTTGGTCAGAATATGATAGCTGGCTCTGGGTCTCAGATTATGAATGGGGATGGGCACCGTTCCACTATGGCCGATGGATATATGATTCATATGACGGATGGCTTTGGGTTCCCGATTATGAATGGGCACCAGCCTGGGTAGTATGGCGCGGTGGCGGCGATTATTATGGTTGGGCGCCGATGAGTCCGGGTATTAGTATCAATTTATATTTTGGAAACAAGTATAATCCGCCATATAATTATTGGTGCTTTGCTCCAAGACAATACATCAATTCACCATATATTTCCAGGTATTATATTGATAGAGGCAGGAATACAACAATAATCAATAACACAACTATTATTAATAACTATAGCCGGAACAGGGACTATGTAATAGGTCCTTCACGCAATGAAGTTGAAAGGTATACTGGTTCAAGAATTAGCCCGGTCAGAATTCGGGAATCTCAAAGAGCCGGACGTACAATTGCAAGAAATAACGAAGTTTCTATTTACAAACCTTATATCAGCAGGGGTTCTGATAGGGGCACGCCAAGGACATTTGAAAATTACAGGCAGAAAAGTCAAGGGGGAACTGATAGAAATACTGCGAGGCAAGACAGACCATACCAGAATCGTGGCAATCAACAAACGGAAAGACAGCAATTCCCAAATCAAAATGATCAAAGGATCGAAAGACAACAAGTGCCTGATCAGAATAGACAAATAGAAAGGCCTTACCGGAATCGCGGCAATCAGCAGATAGATAGACAACAAAATCCAAATCGAAATGATCAAAGAATAGAAAGGCAGCAATTCCCAAATCAAAATGATCAAAGAATAGAAAGGCAGCAAGTGCCTGATCAAAATAGACAAATAGAGAGACCTTATCGGAATCGCGGTAATCAGCAAATAGAAAGACAACAAATCCCAAGTCGAAATGATCAGAGGGTAGAAAGGCAACAGATACCTGATCAAAATAGACAAATTGAAAGGCCTTATCAAAATCGCGGCAATCAGCAAATAGAAAGACAACAAATACCTCAAAATAATCAACAGGTAGAAAGACAACAAGTGCCTGATCAAAATAGACAGATAGAAAGGCCTTATCAAAATCGGGGACAGCAACAACGGGTTGAAAGACCGACACAAACTCAACCACAGCAGCAACAAGAACAAAGAGGTAATGGCAGCGGAAATGGCAATAGTCGTGGACGAGGCCGCGGTAACTAATAAAGAATAATTGATCTTAGATAAAAGAGCTTCCTGATTGGAGGCTCTTTTTATTAAATCTTTGGACAGCCAATTATAAATAAATGCAAATATTGATTCGTTGATTTTATGTAACTTTTCCTGACTTTAAAATTTATTTACTACAACCTTGCTGCTTTATGAAAAAGAAACTCCATCGCCGAGAGTTTGTAAAAACATCGGCTGCTGCTTCTGTTGCATTTACAATTATTCCCAGGACTGTTATCGGTAAAGGATTTATTCCACCAAGTGATAAAATAAATATTGCTTACATCGGTTGTGGCACCCAAGGGCTAAGAGAAATGTGTGAGCTGATTACAAATCCTGAAATTCAAATTACATCGGTTTGTGATCCAAATAAATTAAGCACTGATTATTTGGATTGGTCGCCCAATGGAATTCGTGATGGGATTCGTAAAGTATTGGAGAACCCAAATTGGGGTGCCAACTATCCCGGCATTCCTGGTGGTAGAGATATTGCAAAAGACCTGATTGATACCTATTACTCAAAGAAAAATGCGGCAAGCTATAAAGCTTGCGCTTCATATGTTGATTTTCGGGAGGTATTTGAAAAAGAAAAAGACTTTGATGCTGTAAAAATTATGACACCTGACCATTTGCATGGATATATTTCAGTCGCCGCAATGAAGAAAGGAAAACATGTTGTCATCCATAAGCCACTTGCCAATAGAATGTATGAAGCAAAACTGGTAATGAAGACCGCAAAGGAAACCGGAGTTAGCACTCATTTACTTGCATGGAGTAAGCGAACCGGTATGGCATTGGTAAAAAAATGGATAGATGAAGGACAGATTGGGACGGTGAAAGAAATTCATAACTGGAGTAATCGTCCTGTTTGGCCGCAATGGACAGCCAATCCAAAAGATACACCGCCAATACCTAAAGATTTTAATTGGGATCTTTGGCTGGGAGTAGTCCCTGACAGACCTTATCATCCAAATTATACGCATAATGTTTTTCGTGGCTGGTATGATTTCGGAGGCGGCGCTATTGCCGATATGGGACATTATAGTTTATGGCCATTGTTTCTAACATTGGGAATAAATATCGCACCGCTTTCGGCAGAGGCCTATGGAACTACAACCAGAGTTGTAGAGAACCAGGTCTGTCGTCCTTATAATAATGATGTAGCATTTCCTGTGTCATCCATTGTTCATTTCAAATTTCCAAAACAGGAAGTGTTGCCTGCATTTGACCTGTTCTGGTATGATGGTGGAATGAAGCCACATTCCTTTGAAGTATTGGGTAATAAAACATTGGACCCGGAAGGAATGATGTTTGTTGGTGATAAAGGAAGAATTATAGCTGGCTTCCGATGCGAAAACCCAATATTATTGCCTGAAGCAAAAATGAATGCTTATTTACAAATTAATCCCCCACACAAGGAAGAAACAGAAAGCGGCGATCCGCATTGGATGAATGCTTTTAAAAATAAAAAACAATCGCCGGGAAGTTTTTTAAATGCAGGTTCAGTTACTGAAACGATTTTATTAGGTGCTGTTTCATTGAGGGCAAAGAAAAAAGTCGAATATGATTCCGCGAACATGAAGATTACGAATGATGAGACTGCCAATAAACTTTTTTATAGAGACTATAGGCCAGGATGGGAGTTGTAGTCTGAGGGTTGAAGTTTGATGTTTGGTGGCGGTTGGAATTTGTTTTTTGAATTTTAAATTCATGATTTATGGAACGAAGAAAATTTATCGAATCATCAATAGCTCTCGGCGCCGCCGGTTTAGTTAGTCCTTCACTTTTAAAAAATGATTTTATGTCAGAAACTACATCATCTCCAAAAGATGATATATCCATAGCTCAATGGGCATTGGTGGAAGAAGTAAGAGCAGGCAAATGGAAGAATCTTGATTTTCCAAGAATTGCCCGGGAAGATTTTGGCGTAAATGGAATTGAGTTTGTAAACACTTTGTTTGAAGTACCTACAGAAGATTATTTAAAAAAGCTAAAGCAAAATGCAAAGGATCAGGGAGTCACGATGGTGTTGATCATGTGTGATGCAGAAGGTGATGGTGCTGCAGATACTAAGGAAGGACAAAAACAATTTGAGATCAATCATCGCAAGTGGGTTGACATTGCTCATTATCTCGGTTGTCATGCAATACGAACCAATTGCCGTGGAGCGCAGAATGCTGATAAAAAAGAAGCACTGAAATGGGCAGCAGACGCATACAATCAATTGCTTGAATATTCAAAGCCGGCTAACATTAGTGTAGTAATAGAAAATCATGGAGGTGTATCAAATGATCCTGATTGGATGGTTGAGTTAATGAAAAAAGTAAACAACCCTCTCTTTGGTACTTATCCTGACTGGAGAAAACCAGCTCCTGATTTTGATAACTATGCTTACCTGGAAAAAACATTACCTTATGCAAAAGGGATGTCATATCGTAATCAACCGGAAGATGCATTAACGATTAAGATGATCGAGTTAGCTAAAAAATCGTATAGAGGTTGGTATGGAATTGAATCGAGTGGGAGAGAAGAGATCAAAAAAGGAATTGAGTTGCTTAAGAAGCATTTATTGAATCAATCATAATCTACAAACTCGATTTATATAACGCAGTATACCCGACAATATCGGTAAACATAATAGCGGCGAGTTGGCGTAATTGTGACATAAAAGTTTATTCAGAATAAATTTATTCAAATAAATACCTATTCAGGGAACTTCATTCTTTTTATGAAAGGTTGAAAACGTATATCAGTTTTTATGTACGAACAGGGAGGATAGGCTTGTATGAAAGGAAGCGTACAATCACGTTGTTCAAATGCCAACTCCATAAATTCAAGTGCCTGGTCATAATTTTTTGAATAATAAGCAGGACCCGCTAAAAACAACCCGGAGATATATTCGGTTTCTGCTCTCACTATTAATTCATCAAGTATTTTCTTCACTTCGGATGTCCTACCAGATAAAGAGTAAACCCAGCATAGTTCACCTAATGGCCAGACATGTCGTGAAGAAAGTAAAGCACATGTTGTTAGCGCCTCGATGGCTTCTTCATACCTGTTTAACCCTGCGAGACTTACTCCTAATGCTCTGTATCCTGGAAATGAACTTGGATCAAATTCAATGGCCATTTTAGCGGCCTCCAACGCTTCTTCAAATTTATTTGCAGTCATATATGTGACTGATAAGAAGTGATGAGATAATGATTCAAAAGGCTCCAGCAGTTCTGCTGCTTTTCTCGCCTCTTTAATGCCATCTTCGGATTTGCCTTCCACAAAGGATAAATAGTAGCTATACCAGCAATGAGCGGATGCATAATTAGGCTTGGCCTCAAAGACACGCTGAAATCTTTTTTTTGCTTCCGTCCAGTTCCAGTCATAGAAAGCACTTAAACAAGCCAGTGCCGTCAAGCCTTCCGCATTTGAATTATCAAATTGAATGGCTCTTTCAGCATTTTCCCTTGCTTTTGCCATAGCTATATTTGTGGGTAATGTTCCATAGAAACCTAATATAAAGTATGCATCAGCCATTCCGGAATATGGCAGTGAAAATTCAGGATCTTTTTCTACTGCTTGCTGAAAATATTGAAGAGCTTTTCGGATACCTACACCACGCTGGTTCAAATAGAACCGGCCTTTCAGATACAGATCATAGGCTTCTTTATTTCCAGTCCGGTT
>DASTZB010000406.1:0-12273 GCA_035764525.1 Chitinophagaceae bacterium
CAGTTGCTTTTTAGGTTTTTCTGTGTCAAGAAATGAAAACCCAACGATCTGATCATCGCCTGGCTGTTCTTCCATTTTACTATAATCCAAGCTCCTTCCATCAACTCTTGGAGGCGTGCCAGTTTTTAGACGATCACTTTCAAAGCCAAGAGAAATTAACTGCTCAGTAATACCAAAAGCGGCTTTTTCCGAAATGCGTCCTCCTCCAAAGTTTTTATCTCCGATATGTACCTTTCCATTAAGAAAAGTTCCGTTAGTTAGAATAACTGAGTCAGCGAATATATCATGGCTTAAACCTGTCTTTACACCAATGACTCTATTTTCCTTGACCAAAAGACCTACAACCGTATCCTGATAAAAATCCAAATTGACAGTTTTTTCCAACATTTCTCGCCACTTCGCGGCAAAAAGCATCCTATCATTTTGTGCTCGTGGACTCCACATAGCCGGTCCCTTAGATCTGTTAAGCATACGGAATTGAATCATTGACAAGTCCGTAACAATTCCAGAATATCCACCCAAGGCATCAATCTCTTTTACTATTTGACCTTTTGCGATTCCGCCCATCGCTGGATTACAGCTCATTTGGGCAATAGTCTGCATATTCATGGTTATCAAAAGAGTCTGTGATCCAAGATTTGCAGCAGCAGCAGCGGCTTCACAGCCTGCATGACCTGCCCCAACAACTATGACATCATATTTTTGAAACATGGGTCGCAAAGGTAAGACGATTTTAAAGGCTATTTGGAATAAGGACCAGATTGTTATTTTCACGTGGAACAACTTGAAAATGTTTCCCGTGAAATGAACTATTGCGCAAAATACTTCGCGAGCAGTTTGTCTTCCTTTTTTCTCATTAGCTCTTTTTCCCTTTTCTTCTTGTCATTGTAGCCACTCAGGTGAAGGACAGCATGAAATATTACTCGATGGAGTTCCGATTTTATTGAGACCCCCAACTGTTTTGCATTATCCCTAATTCGATCAATACTTATATAGACCTCCGCAGATATGGATTTGTTATTCGGGGAAAGGTCAAAAGTGATTACGTCGGTATAAAAATCGTGATTGAGGTATTTTTTGTTGATTTCTAAGATGACTCTATCACTACAAAAGATATAGTTTATAGAGTTAAGGTTCTGCATTTCGTTTTTGAAAATTGACTCAATGAACTGCTTAAGATTTGCGGTATTTTTTAGGCTCGTAGGGGTGTCATATGAAAAGAAATGAACTTTTGTTTTTTTTGAGATAGCCATTATTTCAGAATTCGTAAGCAAATGTAATTCAGTGAATTTAGCTTTGTGATCATTCTATATTATGAAATTATCAGAGTTAAAGCCTGGACAAGAAGCTATCATTAGTGAGTTTGATAACAATGATATATTCTTAAAACTTATGGAAATGGGCTGCGTACCCGGAGAAAGAATTTTCCTCGAGCAGATTGCTCCACTTGGAGATCCGATATCGGTAAAAATTTCTGGCTATTCTCTTAGCCTTAGACTTAACGAAGCAGAACACATCAGAGTAAAACTAATTAATTGATTATCAATTTATTAAATGCATATCGGGTTATATTTTGGTTCATTTAATCCCATACATGTTGGTCATCTTATCATCGCGAATCATGTTTTGAATGAAACATCTATAAATAAAATCTGGTTTGTTGTTTCACCGCAAAATCCTTTTAAGGAAAGCAAAACATTATTAAATGAGTTCGATCGATTGCACCTGGTACGACTCGCAACCCAGGACGACAATCGAATCAAAAGTTCAGATATAGAATTCAATCTTCCCAAACCATCTTACACTTCCAACACATTGACATTTCTATCTGAAAGGTATCCTGAACATCAATTCGCGTTAATAATGGGAAGCGATAGCTATCAAAATCTTGATAAATGGAAAAATTATGAAACAATAGTTAGTAATTACCCAGTGTATGTTTATAAAAGAGAAGGATATGAAATTAAAAAAGCCTTTGACAAAGAACCAGTAATTCTCAATGCTCCGGTAATCCAAATTTCTGCATCTCAAATAAGAGAAAATATAAGATCGGGAAAATCGATTCGGTACCTCGTTCCGGAAATTGTAAGAGAAGAAATTGAAACACGAAAATTTTATAAGCTGAAGAATTAAAAAATAGCCCCAAGAAGCAAACAACCAATTACAATAAGTGGCGGAGGTATTTTTGTATACTGTAATAAAGTGAATGTCCCTGCTATAACAATTGCATTGATCAAACTTCCAAGTCTTACATCCAAAAGTGAAATATCTTTCATCAAATAAAAAGTAGATGCAATCATTATTCCGACAACAACCGCATTGATGCCTTCTAACGAACGGTAAACGGCAGCATATTTTCTTAGATTATGCCAAATTGGAAAAAAAAATAAAACCAAAAGTGCACTTGGTAAAAAAATTGCAACAGTTCCGATTATACACCCTATAAATTGCATAAAACCCCTTTCCTCGGGTGTCTTGCCATAATCTTTTAAAGCCATACCACCGGTAAAAGATGCTATTGAAAATACTGGACCGGGCAAAGCTCTTACTATTCCCATTCCAGTATACATATCATTTTTATCTATTCTCACTTTTTCAGAATCTTTTTCTTTTACAGCATCCGGGCGAACACAAAATTGTTCATACATCATTGGCATCAATACTTGCCCGCCTCCAAACACAAGACTACCCATTCGGTATGTGTTTTCAAAAAGATTAATCGGTGTTCTGTTGGGCCAATTATTTTTCCTGGCTACTTCACTAAAAAATCCTGCGGTTATAAATATTATTCCAAATAACCAGAAATTCCACCATTTGATTTTTCTTGGCTTTTGTTCAACTTGAGGTATACGTTTGCGACTAAGATTAGTCGTTATTCCTCCTAAAACAATAAGCAATGGAAATATCCATGGCTGTTTAAATAATAAAAAGGTTGCGATAGCACATACACTCATTATAATCCACGTAACAGTATTTTTTATAGAAATATTAAACGCCATAACTGTGGCATAAACAAGAAAGCCAACGGCCATTGGAGGAATGAATTTGAAAATATCAACGTTCAGCGCTTTTTTATCTATATAATGCAAGAGAAAAGAAAGGGCCCCCATCAAAATGCTTGCCGGCAAGATCCAGATTATTAACGTAAGAACTGCAAGGATCACACCCCCTCTTTTATAGCCAATTAATGTAAGAGTTTGAGTAGAAGATGCACCAGGAAGCAATTGACAAAAAGCCGTGTATTCCATCAATTCTTGTTCGGTCACATATGGTCTGCGATGCACAAAAGTTTTTAGCATCATCCCGATATGTGCTTGCGGACCGCCAAAAGCAGTGAAACTATGAAGGAAAACAGCCTTTAAGAATGGGATATGGCGTAGCAGCAGCATGATTGACTAAAAATAAAAAATTATATCAAGTGATTCAGAAGAGCAAATGAAAAATTATTTCCGGTAAATTCATGAAATTTTTCCATCATGAAACTACTTCTTTTGTTTTTATTAATTACCCCTTCTTTTCTTTTTCTCTCCGCGCAGAAGAAAACAAATAATGATCAAATAGCGAACATCAACAAAGCAGCTGATAAAATTGAATCGAAATGCATCGCCTGGCGAAGAGATATTCACGAACATCCCGAATTGGGAAACAATGAATACAGGACTGCTAAGTTAATTGCTGATCATCTTCGCTCGCTTGGAGTAGAAGTGAAAGAAGGAGTAGCAAAAACAGGAGTTGTTGGAATTCTTAAAGGAGCAAATCCCGGTCCTTGCATTGCGCTGAGAGCTGACATGGATGCGTTACCAATTGTTGAAAGAGGTGATTTGCCCTTTGCTTCAAAAGTAAAGTCTACTTACGGTGGAAATGAAGTAGGTGTTATGCATGCTTGCGGTCACGATACACATATTGCGATGTTAATGAGTGTTGCGGAAATTCTGGCCGGAATGAAAAACGAATTAAAGGGCACAGTAAAGTTTATTTTTCAACCCGCTGAAGAGGGACCACCGGAAAATGAAGAAGGCGGCGCTCCCCTAATGGTAAAAGAAGGAGTAATGGAAAACCCGAAAGTAGATGCAATTGTTGGCTTTCATATTGAATCAAATATTGAAGTTGGCAGAATAGAATATAAACCCGGTGCATTTATGGCTTCATCTGACTGGTTTACTATTAAAGTAAAAGGAAAGGGAAGTCATGGGTCGCAACCATGGCTTGGCGTTGATCCTATTGCTGTTTCTGCACAGATAATACAAGGATTACAAAATATTGTTAGTCGACAAACAGATTTAACGAAGGCGCCAGTGGTCATTAGTGTTGGAAAAATTGAAGGAGGTGTAAGAAGCAATATAATCCCGGAAGAATGCGTATTGTATGGAACCATTCGTACACTCGATAGCAAAATGCGACTTGATGTACATGCAAAAATAAAAATGGTTGCCTCAAATATAGCCGAGGCCAATGGCGCTACCGCAGAAACAACCATTGATGAAAAAACACTTGTTACATTTAACGATCCAACACTATTAAGAAAACTTATTCCGTCGCTTGAAAATGCCGTCGGTAAGGATAATGTTGCTGAAAGGAATTGGGTAACCGGCGCAGAAGATTTTTCATATTATGGATTAAAAGCACCCGCTATCTTTCTCTATCTTGGCGGAATGCCAAAAGGAAGCGACCCGCAAAAGGCACCAGCGCACCATACGGCTGATTTTTTTGTAGATGAAAGCGGAATGAAAACGGGCATCAAAGCATTTTGCAACATTGTCTTTGATTATTTGAATATGGCGGCAACATCCACCCAATCTTCTCCAATCAAGAAGGCGTTTTAACAATGAAATATATATTTTTATTATTTTTTTGTCTCTCCGGAAGCTCATTTTTATCTGCTCAAAAATCCGACAACCGGCTTCAAAAAATACTTGAAGAAACAATACAAGATTTCAATGGCGATATTGGTATTTATGTAAAGAATCTTCGTACAGGAAAAACGGTATCAATAAATGCCGACACTATTTTTCCAACGGCCAGCATTGTAAAAGTTCCAATACTTCTTGGTATCATGGATAAGATTCAAAAAGGAGAACTGGCGTATGATTCAACGTTAGTTTATAAAGACTCTTTGTTATATGAAGGAGAAGATATTCTTGGGTCATTTAAAAATGATGAAAAGATCTTATTGAAAAAAGTCATTATGCTCATGTTAACCACAAGCGATAATACAGCAAGCCTGTGGTTGCAAAGCCTCGCAGGAAAAGGCATGAGAATAAATGAAATACTCGATAGCCTGGGCCTGGTCGCTACAAGAGTAAACTCAAGGACTCCCGGCAGAGAAAATGACAGAGCGCAATACGGATGGGGACAAACCACTCCAAAAGAAATGGGAATCATCTTTGAAAAAATTTATCGCAACGAAATTTTTTCTGCTGCAGCCTGTGATCGAATGATGCGATCTCTTGGAAGAAATTATTGGGACTTGAATGAAGCGATCTCTCAAATACCGCCCTATATTGAAGTATTCAGCAAAAACGGATGTGTAAATGCAGTCCGTAGCGAAGTATTATTAGTAAATGCTCCACATAATCCTTACATCTTTTGCATTTTTACAAAAAACAATAAAGACCTACAATGGACTCACAACAATGAAGCCTGGACAATGGCAAGAAAAATTTCATTGACGTTGTGGAATTATTTTGAGCCAAAAGATAAATGGGAACCGCCGGTGAAATAGCATTATTTGAATAGCTGGAAAACTATTAGACTGAACACATAAGCCAAACCCGTCATATAAATAAGTTGAATGATCGGCCATTTCCAGGTTTTTGTTTCCCGCTTTACTACGGCTAATGTACTCATGCATTGCATGGCAAATACATAAAAGATCATTAAAGATAAACCCGAGGCAAGCGTATAGACCGGAGTGCCATCTTCTTTTTTTGCAGCTTTCATTTTATCACGCAAACGCAGATCGTTTTCGTCCTGGTCGCCAACACTGTAAAGTGTTGCCATAGTACCAACAAAAACTTCTCTTGCAGCAAACGATGTAATAAGAGCAATGCCTATTTTCCAATCATATCCCAATGGAGCAATTACAGGCTCAATTGATTTTCCTAAAATACCAGCATAAGAATTTTCCAACCTGGCTGCGCCCAACTCTTTATCTAATTCTTTTGTATTTACATTAGGCTCTTGTTTTAATTGTTCATAATGCTGCGTCACATCCTTCATTCTGTTTCCGGGACCAAAAGAGCTCATAGCCCAAAGAATTAAACTTATTATCATAATTACCTTGCCCGCATCGAAAACAAAGATCTTCGCCTTATTAATCATAGTTTGCACTACGTTGCCCCACCGAGGTGATCGGTAAGTCGGCAATTCAAGTATGAAAAAACTTCTTTCTTTTATTCTAATAAACCAGCGGGCAACAAAAGCAACAACTAGTGCCATCAGTAATCCAAGTAAATAAAGTCCCATCATCACCAAACCCTGGATACTCAAAAACCCGAACAGATAATTATTCGGAATAACCAGGCCGATCAGAATTGTGAACACCGGCAGTCTTGCAGAGCAACTCATTAGCGGCGTGATCAGGATCGTCAGTAATCTTTCTTTTCTATTCTCAATACTTCTCGCACTCATGATGGCTGGCACGGCACAGGCAAATCCACTGATCATCGGCATCACACTTTTTCCATTTAGCCCGACACTTCGCATCAAACGATCAGAAAGAAAACTAATACGGGCCATATACCCACTGTCTTCAAGAACAGTGATCAGGCCAAATAAGATCATGATCTGCGGCACAAAAACCAGGATACCGCTTAACCCCGCCACTACACCATTTATAAGAAGATCACTCCACCATGCTTCAGGCAATGCACCTGATAAAGCGGAGCCAAGTTTTGCAAAAGCCAATTCAATCCAGTCCATTGGATATTGTGCGATCAAAAAAACACTTTGAAAAAGCAAGAACAAAACTGCCAGCAGGATCAAATAGCCCCAGCGCCGATGAAGGAGAATATTGTCAAGTTTGTCTGTAAATAAAGTTCGCTGCAGCGGATCAGGCTCCACTACTGTTTGCTGCATGATCGTTTTAATTCGTGCATAACGTTCCGTTATTTCCTCTGCCTGCGATAACGTTTTATTTAATGGAATATCCTTTATTGACTCTTCAACAATCTTTTTTACCGAAGGATTAATACCAAGCTCTTTGTAATTAAAAGCAAGATGCAATGCTTTATAATCACTCAATTGGGGAAGCCGATCTTTAATTGCCTGTACCGTTCCTCTTCCCCATAAAGCACCAGGCACAAAATTTCTGATTGTAGTAGGAGCAAGTGTAGCCGTAATTTGCGATAATGTTTTTTTTAATAAAGGAATTCCTTTGTTTTTTCTTGGATTTACAGGAATCACGGGTACGCCAAACTCCCTTTCCAACCCCGCCACATCTATTTCTACTCCTCTTTTCCGGGCAAGGTCCATCATCGTTAACACGATAACAGTTGGGATTTTCAGGTCGATAACCTGGGACGCAAACAATAAATTTCTTTTCAGGTTTGATGCGTCAACGATCACCACCAATATATCCGGATGTTCTTCGTGATCTTCATTTAACAATACATCATAAGTCACTTGTTCATCATTCCTGCGCGGATAAAGGCTATAAGTTCCGGGCAAATCTATAAATTCGGCCCAGAGGGTTTCATCAATTTTTGCTTCACCAACTTTCAATTCGACGGTGACACCCGGAAAATTGCCAACTTTTTGATTTAAACCGGTGAGGCAGTTAAACAACGAACTCTTGCCGCTATTAGGATTACCCACCAAACCAATATGTATAATTTTTCCGCCCACTGTAACCCACAAATGTAGAAGTTAGACCTCGTGGCTATTTACGAAATCGGGTTTTTGAAGGGTGATTTTTGTCATATGGCCAGCTTTTGTGCTACTATTAGCATTCCTTACGTCGCACTCTTATACTTCAGGTAATTCTATTGGTCAAGATGACGAAACTTTAACCCAATTCATTTATTCTAATTAATAACTTTGTGCGAACTAATTTCAAATTCTTATGAATAGCATCCGTGCGGTGTTTTTATTTCTTTCTTTTTTTCTTGTTCAATTTTCTTTTGCGCAAAAAAAGAAAACTCCCAAATTAAGTAAAGCAGATAATGCAACAGTAACTAATCTTCAAACTCATATCAGTTATCTTGCTAATGATAAACTTGAAGGAAGAAGGGCCGGTACCAATGGCGAAAAATTGGCAGGAGAATATATCAGTCAAAAATTCCAGGAAGCAGGTTTGCAACCAAAAGGCAGCGAAGGTTTTTTTCAGCCATTTGAAATTTATGATGGCAAACAAATAAACAGCGCCACGCATTTTATTATCAACGAAAACAATCTTGCGATTGATAAAGATTTTTTTCCATTTCCATTTTCTCAAAACAAAAGTATTGAAGCATTGCCATCCATTGCAGTACAGGAAGCAGACATGCCATGGTTTTACGATCTGAAAGAAACAGTAGAAGAAAACAAAGACAATCCGCATTTTGATTTAAACGAATACATACGCAATAATGCAAAAAAGGCAAAAAGTCGCGGCGCATCCGCAGTCATACTTTACAACACTTCAACTATTGATGATAAAATGAAATTTGACAGCAAGGACAGAACGGAAAAATTAGAGGTGCCAGTTTTGTATGTTACCAAAGATGCAGCAAAAAAATATTTTAGTGACCAAACAGCTACCCTTGACATCAAAATGAAAGTGGATATTGGTGAAAAGAAAAGAACTGGTCGGAACATAATTGGATACCTTGACAATGGGGCAGCAAGAACGGTCGTGCTTGGTGCACATTATGATCATTTGGGTTATGGGGAAGATGGGAACTCAATGTTGCGTACAGGAGAAAAAGCAATTCATAACGGAGCTGATGATAATGCAAGTGGCACGGCCGCATTGATCGAACTTGCAAGAATTTTAAAAAGCACTAAACAAAAAAACAATAATTACCTGTTCATTGCCTTTTCAGCTGAAGAGCTTGGATTAAATGGCTCAAAATTTTTCACAGAACACCCAACGATCGATTTTACTAAGGTTAATTATATGATCAATATGGACATGGTAGGAAGACTGAACGATAGCAGCCAGGTTGTGACAATTGGCGGTTATGGAACTTCACCGCAATGGAGTTCTTTGATCGATCCTAACAATAAGAAAAACCCTTTTGTTATTCGGATTGATAGTAGTGGAACAGGACCAAGTGATCATACTTCCTTTTATCGCAAGGACATTCCTGTTTTATTTTTCTTTACGGGCTTGCATACAGATTATCATAAACCAACTGATGATTTTGATAAAATAAACTACATAGGCGAAACAAAGGTCATTAACTATATCAGCGGCATCGTCCTTTCTCCTTTGACAACGAATCAGAGATTGGTATTTACAAAAACAAGGGAAACACAAACTACTTCCTCTTTGCGCAGCGGTGGCGTTACAATGGGAATAATGCCTGATTATACATTTGCCGGCACAGGTATACGTTGTGATGGAGTGAGTGACGGAAGACCAGCACAAAAAGCAGGATTAAAAGCCGGCGATATTATTATCAAGGTTGGCGATTATACAGTCAGCTCGATGGAAAGTTATATGCAAACATTGGGAAAATTTCAGAAGGGTGATAAAGCGAAAGTAAAATTTAAAAGAGGCAACGAAGAAATGGAAACGGAGGTTCAGTTTTAATTTAGGAAAACAGAAAACAAGCTGCTTGAGCAAACTTATTTTAGATACACAGGATATTACCGATGGTTTTTTTGAAGACACCCGCCTGCTTGGCATAATGGCGCCGATGAAAGATTACCAGTTTTGCTGGCAATTAAACAATATGCTGGGCGTTGATTTCCGGGTGAACAACGAGATCGAAATTCAGCTAAAAAAGAAGAACAGGAATTATTTTTTCGGTTTGTATGAGTATCACGAACCCTCCACTGCACTGGAACATTATATTTACAATAACCAGTTTGACGGCGAATATCTTTTACCCGAATTTAAGCATCTTGATTTTTTGTGGTTGATGAAAGGCGATATTGTAACTGATGAAATGCTACAACAGCGAACAGAAAATATAAAATCAATTAATGGGGTACAACTGGTAATGGAGCTAACCAATGAAAAGATCAGGAATAAGGAACATCTTGTTTTTTAGACAAAAACTTTAAAATTATGTGGAAGGAAACTGACAACAAACTATATAAGAAATTTACATTTAAAAATTTCAGCGAAGCATTTGCATTTATGACTCGTGTTGCCCTCGAAGCTGAAAAGATGGATCATCATCCTACATGGACAAATACCTGGAACACTGTTGAAATCTGGCTTAATACTCATAGTGCCGGAAATATTGTAACAGAAAAAGACAGGGAACTGGCAAAAAAAATTGATGCTTTCCTATAATATCATAGCTCTCCGGCTTCTTCCATCTTTCTTATTTTTTCTCTCAATTTTGTTTTTTCATCAAGAGCTTTTTGAACCACCTCTTTAAATTCTTTATCGTTTCTGAGATTGTCAAATAATGGGTCTACTTTTATCAGGTAAGGCATTCCCCACTGCCAGTCAATTTTTCTTAGGATCCCGTACGCATTCTCTCTATCATTTTTATAAGCATACATACCCGCTAAATCATAACTTATGGGAAAATTTCTTTTATACCATGCAAAGGAAGAGTCGAATAATTGCTGCGCAAGGCGGGGATTTTTACCGACTTTCCACAAAGCTATAGCCCAACGATGCTCATTTTTATGCTCATGAATTTTGTTCCAGAGGTCTTCATATAACCGGACGGCGGTGGCACAATCATTTTTTAAATAGCAATAGGCCTCTGCTTTAAAGTAAATCCCATTGTTATCACCTAGCTGAATTCCAAGATCTGTATATTTAAAAACCGAGTCTGCCTTGTTCATTCGCTGGTATGTGACTGCTAACCCAAAAATGGCAAAAGCCGTAGCGGATGAGTTACTTGACAACTTAATCGTTTTCTTAAAGCATAATTCAGCTTTTTCAAAATCACATATAGTTAAGTAAGTATTTCCAAGATTTTGATAAACCAGGGGTGTCCAAACAGAAAGCGGGTTAAGGCGTAACGATTTTTTTAAGAAACGAACTGATTTTTCAGGATCGCTTACTGTATAGTATTTGCCTAATTCCCAGTTAACTTCAAAATTATTAGGGCTAATTGCCAGCCCCTTTTGGAGAAATAGCTCTGTTGATTTTTGATCTTCGCGGTTCTGATAATAGCTTGCAAGTATGATAAGAGCATCAACTGAATTATTATTTAATGAGAGGGCTTTCTGCCCAACGGACATAACTGAGTCCAATAAACCAGGAAACGGATCAGTATATCGATTGTTGTATTTGAAAAGTAATGTTTTTGCTTTTAAAACATAGCCTTCTGCCATGGAGGAATCCAGTTCAAGAACCCGGTTACAAAGCGATAGTGTTTTCAGGTAGTCTGTATATAGTTTTGGATTCAATAAGATACCGAACGAGTAAGTAGATTGAAAAGTGTAAACCAGGGTTACATAGGCATTCAATGCTTCGTTATAAGCATCCAATGCTTTTGTATTTTTTGTTGAAACTCTTGATATCCTGTTTTGCTCATCAGGTGTGATGTTAACCTGCATTTCGGAAGCGATCTTTTGTGCAATATTTTCTTGCAAAACAAAAATATCCTCCACTTCACCCGAATATTCTTTGCTCCATTTTTCTTTTCCGGAAATAGCATCTATCAATGATATAAATATTTTGAACCTGTTTTTATCACGGAGAACATTTCCTTGCAAAATATAGCTTATGCCTCCCAGATCTCGTGCAATATCAGCGATTGATAACTTAGTATCACGAAATCTTTCTACCGACTGAGGAGCAATAGGGATTAATGCGCCAAGCAATTCTATTTTTTTCTGAAGTTCTAATGCTACACCGACGCAAAAAGGTTCGTTTTCTTCTTTGTTAATACTTATGTTTTTAAAAGGAAGTATAGCAATTGTTTTTTCTTTTCGTGTGTCGTCAGTATTTCCTGAAAAGTTTTTATAAAGAAATCCGGCAGTAATCAACAATAACACTACTGCTGTTGCAAGTAGCACTTTTTTTAAAGAAGATCTTTTCTGAACTTCTTTCAGTTTGCCACTTAATTGTTCACGTTTAGGAATTGTAAAGCCGCCATTTGCTAAAGCAAACACCTCAACTGGTTCATCCACATTTTTAAATTCAAATTTTCCCAA
>DASTZB010000407.1:0-2552 GCA_035764525.1 Chitinophagaceae bacterium
AGTGATCGGTGAAGATGGGAACTACCGACCCACTACATGGGTAAATGCTTTTGGAAATGGTGATACACTTGTTAAATATGCATTCATGTTTGCTGCCAGGTATGCACCCAATACTGAACTATATTATAATGATTTTAATGAATGGCGGCCTGCAAAAAGAGATGGAATAGTACGTATGATAAAAATGTTACAGAAAGAAGGGATACGTGTTGATGGCATAGGCATGCAATGCCATTGGGGTTTGAATTATCCAAAAACAAAATACATTGAAGATGCGATTGACGCTTATGCAGCATGCGGAGTAAAAGTCATGATCACTGAATTGGATGTTGATGTTCTTCCTTTAACTAAAGAAGGACAGATCATCGGACAAGGTATGGCGGATAAACAGTTTCAGCTGGAAGAATTTAAATCTTTTTTGGATCCTTATCCAAATGGTTTGCCCGATAGCATGCAAATCGTTCTGGCCAACAGGTATAAAGAGTTGTTTAAAATTTTTTATGGCCGGAAAGATAAGATCGAAAGAGTGACACTTTGGGGAGTGCATGATGGTATGAGCTGGAAAAATGGTTATCCGATACCTGACAGGACTAATTATCCTTTATTATGGGACAGACGAAAGCAACCAAAGCCAGCCTTGAATGCTGTATTGAATGTGCCTCTTGAAAAATAAAATTTAATAACCAAACAGAAAATGATAAAACAAATTTTGTTGGGCATTGTGTGGCTGGCATTTCAAAACATATTTGCGCAGGAAAAAGCACACAACCCAATCATTTTTGCAGACGTACCTGATATGTCAATGATCCGCGTCGGTGATACTTATTATATGAGCAGCACTACTATGCATATGAGCCCGGGTATTCCGATTATGAAATCAAAAGATCTCGTGAACTGGCAACTCGTAAGTTATTGTTATGATACATTGGCCAGCATTGATGAGTTGAATCTTACCAATGGAAAAAGCACTTATGGCAGAGGTTCATGGGCAAGTTCCATGCGTTATCATAATGGCACTTTTTATGTAACCACATTTGCTCAAACTACCGGCAGAACCTACATCTACTCTACAAAGAATATTGAGAAAGGCCCATGGAAAGCAGTTTCATTTTCTCCAAATCTGCACGACCATTCGCTTTTCTTTGATGATGATGGAAAAGCATATATGCTTTATGGCAATAGAAAATTAACCCTGGTTGAATTGAATATAGATCTTTCTGGTATAAAAGAAGGTGGAGTAAACCAGGTTGTGATCGAAAACTCCACCCTGCCCAGTGAAAGTATTGGTAATAGCGGTTTAGGTGAAGGTTCACAATTGTTTAAAGTAAATGGCAAATATTATCTCTTCAATATAACATGGCCACGTGGTGGTATGCGTACTGTTGTTATCCATCGTGCTGATAAGATCACAGGTCCTTATGAAGGTCGAATTGGACTGCAGGACCTTGGTGTTGCACAAGGAGGATTGATCGATAAGCCCGATGGAAAATGGTATGCATATCTCTTCCGTGATTTTGGTTCGGTTGGTCGCATTCCTTATTTAGTTCCTGTTAAATGGGTTGACGGCTGGCCGGTATTGGGTATTAATGGAAAAGTTCCTTGAACATTGGATCTGCCAGCAAATAAAAGTTTAATACCGGGTATTGTGCACACTGATGAATTCACAAGAAAAAAAAATGAACCTCCATTACCACTTGTTTGGCAGTGGAACCATAATCCCGATAATAATCTTTGGTCAGTTACTGAAAGAAAAGGCTTTGTTCGTCTTAAAACCGGAAGGGTTGATACATCCTTCCTGTCAGCAAGAAATACATTGACACAACGAACAATCGGTCCTGTATGTACAGGAAGTACATCACTGGATGCATCAGGTATGAGAGATGGCGATTTCGCCGGTCTATGTCTGTTGCAAAAGAATTATGGGATTGTTGGTGTGAGAAAAAATGGCAGTAGTAAGTCAATTGTAATGATCAATGCGGGTTCAGGAAAGCCTGAAGAAGGGAAAACTGTTCCTCTTGATCAAAATGTGGTTTATTTCAAAGCCGAATGTGATTTCACTGATAAAAAAGATGTAGCTGATTTTTTTTACAGTCTGGATGGAAAATCATGGACATCGATCGGCACACAGCTTAAAATGTCTTATACCCTTCCACATTTCATGGGTTACCGGTTTGGATTGTTTAACTACGCAACAAAAGAAACAGGCGGATATGCTGACTTTGATTATTTCAGAATATCAGAAAAAATTTCAAAATGAATTAAACGAATTGATTTAAAGAAAATTTTTATAATAACCGCAAATACTTCTATATGAAAAAACTGATTATTGCTACAGTTATTTGTTTACCTTCTTTATCATTTGCCCAAAATGCAAAAATAAAAATTGATATTGAAAGATCGATCGGCGAAATCGATCCGAAGATCTATGGTGTGTTCATGGAGCCCATACAAATAAGTGGAAGAAGAGGTTTGCCGGATTCACCAAGAATAAACACTTTGTATGGCAATCTATATGCTCCCTCATCACCACTTGCTAATGAAGACGGGTTCAG
>DASTZB010000408.1:0-6261 GCA_035764525.1 Chitinophagaceae bacterium
CTTTTTACCAGGGCACTAACTACTTGGTGCGTTAAACCGGGGAATATGTCGGTGATGATACCAATAACTGCGGCAAGGTCATCACCGGGACCAGCTCTATTAAAATCATCAACAGGAGGCTGATAGTTTTCTTTATAAGGACGTTTATACATAATGGTAGCATAGGCTCCGCCAGCAAGATTATATTGATCAATAACTGCCTGGAAATGGAAAGGACGTTCATTGCCATTCGGAATAAAATTCGCATTGGAAAAATCCAGTGTTTCCATGATGTGCCTGAAAGAATTATCCAGCGGTATTTTTTTTCGGTAACATTCCAACAGGTAAATATCTTCTGTTTCAATCATCACACCATGAATGAAACCAAAGCTTCCGAAACTGACAATGGCAGCATTGAAAAATTCGTCATTGGCGACGAGTTTTGTTTTAAACTTCTGGATCAATATATCAGACACGACAGGGTATGATTTTCTTTCCAACCATATGTGTTCATTTGGTCCTGTGATTATGTGCAGGCCAACAATAAAGTCTTGCACCGAACCTGTATCTATTGCGGAACCATGAGTGCCGGTTGAAAAACATCCTGCAATAGTTTGACCGTTGCTGGCGCCGGAAGTTTTTAATGATCTTTTGTTTTGTTTTAACCAATTGTTCAATTCCTGTATCGAATTGCCGCATTGTGCAAATAAAAGTTTGTCTGGAGTGCCCGCATATTTTGTTGATAAACTTTGAATATTCCTGATCGGGAAAAGCATATTCAGCATCTTGGTATTTAATATCCAATCTGCTGTAGCAACTTTAGTGAAGGACCATCCACCGCCAAGTGCCCTGACCGTTTTATTTTCTGTAATAGCTTTTCCGAGAAATGCCTGGATGGCACCCGTCATCGCATTATAGTCATCGAAGCCATTACCGGTGTTGCCGTTGATGAGATCAAATAAATTATTGATCGGTTGTTTAAAAGTATCATGACGGTTGATCCACTCAGTCGCATTGGTAGGTCTTATCTGCGGCAATGACATTTAAATAAATATTAGGAGTGAAATAATTATAATCCATCATTTATCCGTTGGCAGGGTTTGTGACATTTCCATTTCACTTTCACAGGCGAAACAATGCCTAATGTCACGACTGTAATTAATGATTGCCCGAAATTTTTTGAAAATACTAGTTCATCCAATGCGGCGCAGGTATCTGTACAATTCGGCACATGGAAATTCTGCGGTTTGTTTACAAGCCCCCACAAATATGAACGCATTACCGTATCCCTGTATTCAGTTCCGGGATCATTTCTTGTATTAATAACCCGGTAGTGATAGCAACTCTGAATAATAATTACGCCGAAGAGAATAGATAAAACAAGGAAGATCTTTTTAACCTGTCCGGGCAAAACAGCAGTTAGTTGATTCATAAAAAAGTTTAACGGTTAAAATAGCAAACCGGCATACTATTTCATGGTATGCCGGACACTGAAAAGTTCGTTTATTCCGCAGAGTTAAAAAAATAAATGTGATAAACAACAAAGGGCCAGCTATCCGGTTGCGCTTCTAATAAATAAAATCTTTGGAGGACAGGCCTACATTTTCATCTCAATCCTCCAATGCCAAACTGATCACCAGCCTTCACGGCTTTATTGCCTGCAAGATCTATTTCTACCATCTTTTCACTGGCTACATTATTATGAAACTCGTCCTGCAGCATTGTAATTATTTTTCTTGTTTTGGTTTCAATTACTTCACCACTCGAAGGATATACGAAATTTCCATCAATACTGAAAGATATCCAACCGGGCATATCCTGAAGTGGTATAGTGGTTAATTGCTGATAAGGTGCAGCGGCACTGAAAACATGTAAACGCATATTATATCCATCAGCTAACCAGATCTCTTTTTCATTTTTTGTAAGTGCAATACCATGACTTGGATTGCCATGTCTTCTTACAGGACCCATATTCCATCCTTTTACTTCCACATGTGCAAGTTTCTTCCCGGTTATAAGATCTCCTACTTCAAAACCCAACAAGCTATCTACTGTAACATAAGTAAGAGTTTCCTTACCGTTGATGGTAAATGGCCGGACAAAATTGGCAAAGGGACCAATCTTATTTACAAGTTCATGTTTTTTTGCATCGGCAACATAAAGCCATGGCGAAGCAATATCGTCGAGGTAAACATTTTTTCCCGATGGTCCATAGATCGTATTATGAGCTCTTTTATAGACATCAATTTTTTTGATGATATCACCAGTGGTGCAATCCACCACATTCCAGAAATCTTTTTCAAATGAAGGAAGATACATGGTCTTGCCATCAGGAGAAATAGACATACGGTCGCAACCACCTTCAAAAGTTTTTTCCCAAACAAGCTTATCTGTAGCAAGGTCTATTCGTTGCAACGATTCAATAGTACTGATAAAAATACTATTGAGCGCAATACTTACCGCTACTCCTTTTACATTGGAAGGAGTATTATCTGGGTGGAAACCTTTTGTAGCGATCCGTTTAACAAATCGATGATGATCATCGATGTCAAAAACAAGAATGCCATGCCCTCCGTAGCCGAGATAATCGCGAATACCGGGCACCGCCACATATAAATATTTTTTTGTGACTGCGTCTTCGGTGCTGGCCGTTTTTTGTTTAGTTGGGATATATGCTGAAGAGAAAATGAATATTGCTGCAATAAAGAAAGGAATTAAAACTGCTGTCTTTGGTTTCATAAATGCATAATTGTTTTTTAAAGATAGAATAAGTTTGTTTTTTGGCTTGAATCAAAAAAACATCCCGATAGCCATCCGGACAAACCAAAGTCTCAGCGAATGTTTGAAAAATATAACATAAATAATTCTATTGAATTATTAAATAAATAGATTTAAAGCGGCTGGATATAAATTACTATTCAAACATACTAAGCTTAAAATAGTGCAGGTTCATTTCATCGTCTACATTTGAATCTATAGGAATATGGGATAGAGAATTTTCTAATAATAGCGGAAGATTTTTGTATAATGTATTGCAGAACGGACTGACATCTGTTATCATGGCATCACCGTACTGTTATCAAACTGCCGCTTATTGTTACATTTGCCCAAAAACATGAAATATTCTTATTCTCTGCTTCTGTTGCTGGCACTGGGTACAGCATGCAGGCAAAAAATTTTATCAGGTAAAGAGCTGGAAGATAAATTAAAAACAACCATGTCCGATTATTTGCATAAAACCCTTAAGCCCGGAACCGACGTGACGATAAAGGATCTCGTATATTATCCTGAGAAAATACAAAAACTATATATCTGTACATTTACGGTAGAATTGCGTTCCCCAACGTTGGACACTACCGGCATCATGATGGCCCTTATCCCGAATGATTTCAGTAAAGTGACAAGGACGAAATAAATTTGCCTAATCAATGTAAAAAAGAAAGCCACTATTGAAACATGGTAAGCTTAAAATAGCCCAGGTTTATTTCATCGTCGGCAAGAGAATTATCAGGAGTTAACAATATGCTGTATTTTTCTTTTGAACCGACGGACAGTATATCTGTTATTTCATAAACATCATCAACATCTACTCCAAATTTATCGTCAATATGCGAAGTAGCTCCTTTAAAACCTGTATGCCGGAAGAATGCAGTTTTCTTTGAAACGTTTACCGCTTCTGCTTTATCAGCTGCGGCAACTATCATTTTATAATGAAATTCTTCAAACTCATTTTGTTTATAACCGCCAAGATTGATAAAGAATAATTTGAAAGGACTGGTTTGTTTGTGTTCATTCCTTAAAACGACCTCTACTTTATATCCATTCACATTGGTTACTTCACGCCATGCATCAAAATGCAATTTATTATTGCCCGGCCAGAATGTCTCTACCTCAGGGATCAGATCTTTTATAGTTTCACCAATTCCAAAGAAAACATCATGCTGTTCTATATTCCGTTCCGGCGGAGTGGCGCCAATCAATAGCATAAAAAGTTTTTGCATGAGTAAGAATTTATTTGAAGATAATAAGCGCAAAAAGATATACCTGGAAATGAACTTGGAGTGGCATTATGCCATCGTCCCGGAAAGTATCTTAATCAATTTTTCTGCATCAATATTTCCACCTGAGATCACACAGACAATTTTTCCCTTTCCGGCTTTACCCGTTAATGCTGCAGCGAATGAAGAGCTACCGGCTCCTTCAGCGATCACACGAGTTCTTTCCATCAATAATCTTATTGCATCTGCAATTTGTTTCAGACTTAAAACAATTGAACCATTTACCAGTTTACTCACCAATGGCCACATTTCTGTAAGAAGACCAGCACTTCCCATCCCATCTACAAAACTTGGAATGTATTCCACCTTCACCGGCTCGCCAGCAGCAAGAGAGGGGGCAAGTGGTGCAGCGGTTTCTACTTCCGACGCAAAAACTTTTACATCTGGTTTAATTGTTTTTACAGCTATAGCAATTCCGCTGATAAATCCACCACCGCCATAAGGAACGATCACCGTATCTACGTCAGGGAGATCTTCGAGTATTTCCAAACCAATTGTTCCGTTACCAGCAATAACAGCCGGATCACTTACGGGATGAACAAAAAATCCTTTTATTCCTTCAAATTTTCTTGTTATAAGCACCTGCCACCAATCATTAAACGGGATCTTGATAAATTTTGCACCGAGTCTTGTGATCGCCTCCAGTTTAGTTTGTGGCGCATGATCGGGTACGATCACTGTACAGGGAATATTCATCATTCGGGCATTCCATGCAACACCCTGCGCCATATTACCCGCACTTGCAGTATACACACCATCGTTGAGCAAAGATCTACCAGCGGTGCTTATTGCATTACATGCACCTCTTAATTTAAATGAACCGATAGGTTGTAGATTTTCAAGCTTCAAATAGATTTCACCCAGAAGATCGTCGGCATAAAAACGAATAAGCGGCGTACGACTTACTTTGCCTTTGATGCGCTGCTGTGCATCTTTTATATCCTGCAATGTGACAGAGATTTCTTTTTGTGTCGCAATCATTTATTAGAATTTATTTTCTGGTAGATATGATAAGCCGAAAAAATATCTTCAGCCGCAATGCCTAATGATTTAAATACTGTAATTTCTTCATCATTTTCTCTTCCTTTTTTTGTTCCTGATAAAACTTCACCTATCTCAGCTTTTACATGTTCATCAGTTACCGCTCCTTCCTTTTTTGGGGTCAAAAAATCTCCGGCTTCATTAAAAAGCGATTCATAACAGTCGGTAAACAATTTTGATTTGACAATCGCTGCTGTATCTAATTCCCTTGCTGCTGGTGTGCTGGAACCAACTGCATTAATATGTGTGCCTGCACCGATCCATTCTCCCATTACAATAGGTTCCTTTGAAGCAGTAACCGTGCAAATAATATCAGCATGCTCCACTGCCTGCTGCACATTTTTCTTGACATGAATATTTAAATTGTATTCACCGGACAATTCATTAACAAGCTGTTTTGCATTTTTTTCGTTACGACTCCAGATATTAATATTCCGGATGTTTCTCACAAGCAGCATAGCTTCAATATGCCTCCTAGCCTGCTCACCGGACCCGATGATAGCAACTGTTGATGAGTTTTCTCTTGATAATAACTTTGCCGCCAGACCGCTGGCTGCGGCAGTTCTGATAGCGGTGATCTCTAATGCGTCAAAGAGCATAAGCGGTCGCCCATTTTTTGAGTCAAACAGCATCACTATCCCCTGGTGAGAAGGAAGACCTGATTCACTGTTAGCATGAAATACTGTGATCACTTTAATACCCATCACTCCAAGAGTGGCGGCATGGCCTGGCATCATACCCAATACACCGCTACCATCGGGCAGCCGCATGACAGTACGTAAAGGCTGCAAACATTCTCTTGCTGCCAATGAACGAAACATTTTTTCCATTACTTCAATGCATTCTTCCATCGGTAAAAGCGCTACTATCTTTTCCTTATTGATAAATAAAGGCTCCATTCTTTTAACTATTCGTGAGTGGTTTTATAAAGATAGAATTTGTTGAATATAATTGTTGCAGTACAAGTGAGTGCCATAATCCCGGCTTATGCGGGACAATAGAATTGGCTGGGAGGACTACACCCCTTTAATTTATTCATGGCAAATCATTGAGTTTGTGTCAGAGGTTGATATACTTTATGAGCTGATTATATGCACTGCCCCGTGAGATAATTTTGAAATTGATTGTCACTATCTGTACCTTAATAACCTAAAAACTCTGATTATGAAAAAGACAACCATCC
>DASTZB010000409.1:0-8756 GCA_035764525.1 Chitinophagaceae bacterium
TTTTCTTTCAGTATTTGCCTGGACGTTTGGAACAGTATACACATCTAAACAAAAACCCGCAGTTGATATTTTATTCAGTGTAGGATTACAAATGCTTATTGCGGGAACAATAACACTAATATTCTGTTTTGCTTCCGGGAAATATATTAACATCAGTGAAGCTGGGAATAAAGCATGGTATGCATTGTTATATCTTATCTTTTTTGGTTCTGTACTGGCCTATTCTGCTTATGTTTTTGCCATCAGCAAATTGCCACCGGCTTTCGTTTCCATTTATGCTTATATCAATCCAATCGTCGCGGTTTTCTTTGGATGGTTGTTGTTGCATGAAGAAGTAAACCCGGGAATGTTACTCGGAAGCATTGTTACACTATGTGGTGTATTTATGGTAAATCGTGAATATAAAAAGCAAAGAGTATGAACAAGGTGAGGATCATTGACTACAGGCCAGAACATCAACCTTATTTTGATTTTTTGAACCGGGACTGGATTGAAAAATACTTCCGGATGGAGGCGATAGATGAATATGTTCTGACTAATCCGGGTGAAGCAATCTTACAACCGGGCGGCGCTATACTCATGGCAACTTATGAAGGCCATCTGACCGGAACAGTGGCGTTGAAGAAAGTGGATGATACCATATATGAATTCACCAAGATGGCGGTACATGAAAATTTTCGCCGTAGAGGAATAGCCGAAGAGCTGAGTTATGGCGCCTTTAGAAAAGCCTATGAACTGGGAGCAGACAAAATCATTCTTTATACAAACAGTATTTTAAAACCTGCTATCAAGCTTTATGAAAAATTAGGTTTTCATCACGAAGAGTTAGAAAAGGGAGGATATAAAAGAGCAGACGTGAAGATGAGTATTGCCATGGAAAAAATTTTAAGGAACACAATGTACTTCACTTTTACCACACAGGAAATCAGTTTATGGTATCGCAATAAATAAACAACGCATGAAAAAATTAGGATTGGTTGGTGGAACAAGCTGGATATCCACAATAGATTATTATCGATTCATCAATGAGGGGATCAATGAAACATTGGGAGGATTGAATTTTGCTGAGCTTATTATTTACTCAATAAACTTTAACGAGTATCAGCAAAACAATACAGCTGGTAATTGGAATGCTACTTATGAATTATTGCACAAGGCTTCTGAAAGTTTAAAAAGTAGTGGTGCCGAAGCTATTGTTTTATGTGCCAATACGTCTCATGCTGTGGCAAATAGATTGGAGGCAACTATCGATTTGCCGATCATTCATATTGTAACAGCAGTAGCGCAGGAGATCAATAAAAGAGGGATGAAGAAAGTTGGTTTGATAGGCACAAAATTTACTATGGAAATGGATTTTTATAAAGAAAAACTGAGGGGTAATGGAATTGAAGCTATTGTACCTGCTTCGCCGGATATCAGAGATTTTATGCAGTACCGGATCAAAGAAGAAATGGGCAAAGGAGTATTTACACAAGAAACAAACCAATTTTTTATTTCTATTATGAACGACCTGGTGAAGGAAGGAGCTGAAGGAATTATTTTGGGTTGTACAGAATTACCGCTACTTATTAACCAGGAGGATATTAAAGTACCGGTCTTTGATACAACAAAGATCCATGCAAAAGCAGCGGTGAAATTTGCCTTATCATAATAACTAATCAATAAAACTAATTGCATGAAAAAAGCAGTTATTGTAGCATTTGATAAGTTTACTGACATTGATATCTTTCTCGCATGGGATCTGCTCAGCCGGGTTAAACACCGGGATAAAGAGTTTGTTGTAAAAATTGTAGGGACTGAAACCTCGCATAAATCAATAAACGGAATTGATCTGGCTATGCAAGGGACAATTGAAGAATGTAATGATGCTGATTTGGCTTTTTTCGGCAGTGGTTACGGTGCAAGAGTAGTTATTAAAGATGAAGCCTATCTAAAAAGATTCAAGCTGAATCCTGAAAAGCAATTGATCTGTTCTATATGTTCAGGTGCATTGATAATTGCTGCACTAGGTCATTTGAAAGGATTATCTGCCATTACTTATCCAACCGTGTATGAATTGTTGAGAAGCTATGGAGTAGACGTATCAGAAAATAAACATTTGGTAACACATGGAAATATTGGAACAGCCGCCGGTTGTTTAGCAGCGGTGGATCTTGTAGGCTGGGCCATTGAGAAAATGTATAATGAAAAGGTAAAAGAGGATGTGATTGCTTCAGTGCGGCCAGTGGGACAGGGCCAGGTATGTATTTATTAATCCTTCAATATATTTTTTATGCAGCTTACGCAAGCGATACAGGTAAGAAAAATTCGTAGATCAAAGATTGATAAAGTTGATTTCAGCAACCTGGAATTTGGGAAGTATATTTCGGACCATATGCTGGTCTGTGATTTTTATGATGACGAATGGCAAACACCCCAAATTCTACCTTTTGCTAACCTTTCTTTAAGCCCGGCCACATTGGCCCTGCATTATGGTCAATCTGTTTTTGAGGGAATGAAGGCCTTTCGCATGAAAAATGGCTCCATTAGTATCTTCCGTATCGATAAACATTACGATCGCCTGGTGAAATCATTACAAAGAATGTGTATCCAGGTGCCGCCAAAAGAAATTTTTGTAGAAGGATTGAAAGAATTAGTGAAGCTGGATGAAGCATGGGTGCCGGATGAAAATGGTTCATCGCTTTACATTCGTCCATTTGTATTTGCCAGCGAGGCAAAGTTTGGAGTGAAGGTCGCAGAAGAATACAGGTTTATTATTTTTTCTGGCCCGGTTGGCCCGTATTATGCCAAACCTTTAAAGGTGAGAGTAGAGAGAGAATTCATCCGTGCTGCTGAGGGCGGGACCGGTTATGCCAAGTGTGCCGGTAACTATGGAGGCGCATTTTATCCAACACAGTTAGCAAGAGAAAGTGGTTTTGACCAGGTATTGTGGACAGATGCCAAAGAAAATAAATTCATTGAAGAATCAGGTACTATGAATGTGATGTTTGTCATCAATGGAAAATTAGTCACGCCTGATTTATCTGATTCTATCTTAGATGGTGTTACGAGAGATTCATTAATTCAATTGGCAAAAGAAAAGGGAGTGATTGTGGAAGAAAGAAGAATCGGCACAGATGAATTGATAACCGCTTTTAGAGATAATACTATCACAGAAGCATTTGGTGCTGGCACCGCGGCTGTCGTTGCACCAATCAATTTAATTCATATTGATGGAGTGGATTATAAACTGCCGCTCTATACAGTTAATAGTTTAATGAATCAATTGAAGCACAACTTAGAAGATATCAGGACCGGCAGGGCATCAGATATCTACAACTGGAATCATGTAATTTGAAATACAGTTGTTAATAAGGATCATATACTTTACTCAGGCGTTATTTTCTTTCAAAATGCATTAATGGCAAATAGTTATTTGCCATTAATGCATTTGCTCCTGATTTTTATCTTGATATGACGAACTTTCTTGTCAGGTTCAAGTCATCCTGATTAATTCTTAAAACATACATTCCTGGTCTGATATCAGCCACTTGTATCTTAATTTGATTATGACCTTTAATAGTATTAACAGGATGCTGCTTTACCAATTGACCAATGCTGTTTACTATTTGTATATTAACTAATCCTTCTGTAGCACTATTGAAATTCAGATATACAAATTCTGATGCAGGGTTGGGATAGAGCAATGGGTCAGTTGATCCTTCAATAACTTCATTAGTTGGTTTTGATGTAGAAGATATTGATCGTGGGTTGCTGTTAACTCCTGTGGTCAAAGTGTAACATTGCAAAGTATTGAAAGCCCCATTTTTGGCTATTACTTTTATATAATAAGCAGCATTTCTTGCATTTGAATTATATGTAACAACGTCATTTGAAGTTCCGGTATTAGCTGACTCAGCAACAAGCTTTTGTCGCTTATCATACAAATACAAATCATAATCTGCAGGCAAATTACCAAGCATAATCCACAGGCTGTTATTGGCACTATTAGGTGTGGTAATTTTGAACCAGTCAATATCAGCGCTGGTAGAAAGGCTTGCAGAAATTGTATTCCCTAAAGCAATGGCCTTTGCCTGGTTGAAGCTATTGTTGGATTCATAAACATCATTGCATGGAGGTTGAGAGGGGGTTGTGAAGGATGCCTGAGCATAATTGCTCTGGCTTCCAGGACAATAAGCAACAACTCTCCAATCATACCCGGTAGAAGGTGATAATCCCGTAAGTGTAGATGATACTTCATTAGGTGTAAAAGAATAGCCGGAAACAGAAGTCCATGAAGCCGCATTCGATTGCTTATACTGAGCAGTATAGTTATAGTTTGCATTGAAAACTGGCGACCAATTAAGGGTAGCACTATTGTAAGTGACATTGCTCGTTGTTAATCCCGATGGAGTTCCACAAAGCGTATTGAAAGCCGCTTGTCGATAGGGGGATGACGTCGAACTGCAGTTTGTTCTGATTCTCCATTGATAAAAGCTTCCGGAGCTTAAGCCTGAAAGATTTACTGAAGTATTAGTCGTTGCTGTAGCTGCATTGATCCATACACTTGAATTGGAATAATCAACATCATAGCTTATAGGTCCACTAACTGCGGTCCAACTTAAAGTTGCTGAATTCGTCGTAATATTTGTTGCGATTGCCCCCCATGGAGCATTGCAAGCGTTCAGGTTACCCAAAGTAAAATAACCATAACTATTATTCATGTTCACCCCGTTCCATGTTACGGAACCATTTGCAGGGATGCCAATACCAGAACCACCATGGCTATTCCATCTCTGGGTAGTATTATCGAAATGAGCTAAGGTCACTTCGGAAACATTCGTCACATAGGGAGTAGATTCACAGCCGCTCGAAGGACTCCAATTTACTGTTACGTTTAAATTATTATTATTGGAATTCAGTAACCAGTATTCACAATTACTTACATTGAGCAAAGCTGGATCGCTTATTGGTCCAATATTCGATGCACTTGATCTTATATAACTTGCAGAGACAATTGCTCCTGGATCTGAAGGTGCGGAAATTGTCAGCGGGGCATAAACATCTTCACTCCCAATTGGAAAAGTAAAAACATCATTCCCTTGTTTCGTCACCGATCCCACGTAAGATGCAGCGGACGCACCTGAATGAGTTGCATTATCCGAAAAAGTTATTCCTCCATTGACTTTTCCATTAATAAAATTTGCATGGCCTTTAACTAAAACACCGTTTTGAAAAGAAATTCCTATCCCATTAAATGTAACGTCCTGAAAAGAAAGATCCAAAAAGGAAAACAAATAACCGTAAACTGTACTATTAGGAACCGACGTATTAAATGTGACATTTAGTTTGTCATCCTGATTGATTGTTTGAAAAACTGTTGGATGTTGATAATATTCATAATCCCACCACGCATCTCCAAGAGATAAGCTTCCACCTATAAAAATTGAATGGGACTTTGCCCCATTTTGGTCGTCAATAAGCAACTCGCCATATATACCGACCCATGTTGTAACGGTCAAAGAAACTGCACTTTCAGCCCTAAAAATTAATTTACCAAGCAGCGCATTACTATAATTATCACAGGAACAAACATATTCTGCATAAACAAATAAAGAAGAGATTGGGTTAGGTACTGTTGCCGTAATTATTATTTCTGTTTCATTTGTAATAGTAACAGAACCAGTTCCGGAACCTTGACCCGGATAGGTTGAGGCAATGATCCAACTGCTACCGTCAAATATTTCCCACTTTGTAGCATCATTCCAGTTTCCATCACCAATCGATCTGTAGTCACCAGCAGACTGTGCGGATAAATAGAAACTGATCCCGATCAAGGCAATTAAAATAAGTATGAACTTTTTCATGATTAAAGCTTTTAAATTTTATTAAGTAGATCATCCTTAAATTTTAAAATTCCGGTCATCATCTGACTTCATTTAAAGTATAAGAAGAAGAATATAAAAATGCTGTTATTAAAAAAAAGCCTTAATCGATCTTATAAATTAATTCATTACATAAAGGATAGTCCGAAATGGTTAAAAAGGCCAGGAAGCCAATTCTTCAATTATTGGATCATTAATTAATTGACCGTTGTTTTTAATTATAAGTGTAGCATCATAGATTGCTCCGGTTGCAACCTGCCAGGTCCATCTAATTTCCCACACGCCTCTTCCCAGGTTAGTATATGTAGGATGAATTCTTGTATGAGGCGATGCGTATGTGGCCATCCAATCATTTGCAGTTATGAGAACATTCCGGGGAATCGCCCCTTTATACGCATTTTGAGTTACAGGAATCCGACTCCAAGTATTAGCAGGCATTACGAATATTGCGGCTGCCAGAAGGCTAGCAATTAAGAAATACTTTTGCATATTGTTTGTTTTAATCTTGAAAAATATTTAGAGATCATCTGACTTCATTTAAAGTAAATGAAGAAGAATATAAAAATGCTGCTACTAATAAAAACCTTAATCGATTATTTTGTCTTGTGCCAACAAATGATTTACAGAGGCGTAACTTCTGGTAAAGAGTATTCTACGGCAATTTCAACCAGATCATAATAAACCTGAACAGACCCATTTATTGGAGCATTGGTATCTATCCGCACACCGAAAGCCTGATTATTGATCTTTTCTGGTGTCCATTTGTATGCCTGATTACCCTGGAGACCGCCATTTGTCCCTGTACCGCTTTGTGAATAGATAACTCCAGTCTCTATTATGGGATAATTATTTGGATCCACCCACCTCACTCCATATGGATTATTGAGGCCCGGGCTCTGAGTTGATACCATATTAAGAGTTGCAAAATAATCCTTAATTGATCCCTTGCCTTTTTTAAATCTCCTGACACTTACAATTATATTTTCAATAGTGGCCTCTGCGGGTATTGTAAAACGAAAATCTTTTAGTGAAACAGAAAGATACCAACGCTTAGCCGAAAGTGTATTTGAATAAGCGAATATATTATCATCTGCAGATACTAATACCGGTTCATTCTGAACCCAAAGGTTCAAATATGGATCATCAAAGCCGTTGAAATTATTAAAAAGATTGGCAGTCCTGGTTTGAGATACTATAGAAGTTGAAGTTAAGCTTGAAACTGACTCTGAGGAGAGTTGCGATGGGTTTGTTGAGTCATAATCCTTCTTGCAATTCACGCATAAAATAAAAACAAGCAAATATCCAACCCCACGTATGATTGATAAATGTGAGAAGAGTTTCATAAAAAAGATTTTTGAAAGTGATTAAATAATTTCGGCGGAAGTTCTGATCACGGACGTTGGCATCGTAATTTTTGAGAAATTCCAGTTGATTTGACTATAATTCAAAATTTAGTTCACTAACATGGCGGTTCAAAATGGGAATTAACGAAAGATGTGTTTGGGTTAAGGAACAGCAAAAGATCTGTAGAAAAAGGGAAGGAAATGAACGCCTTTAAGAACCGGCATAAATATTAAGAAAGTCCTCCTTACGTTGTTTTGATACAGAAAGTGCGGCGCCATTAGACATGATTAACTGCCCACCTTCTCCACGAATATATTTTTGAATTTCCCTCAGATTGATCAGGTAAGATTTATGAATGCGGAAAAAGTCATACCCACTTAACAAATTTTCATACTCTTTTAAATGTTTGGAGGTTACAATTTTGTTCGCTTGCTTCAAAACAAAATGTGTGTAAGGTCCGCTGCTTTCACAATAAATAATATCACTAACATTTACAAACAATAATCCTTCAAGTGTGGACAGGGCGATCTTATGATTATTTTGCGAACCACTTTTAATATTGTGCAACAGTACTTCCAGGTTTTTATTCAGGTATTGACGATTCAGCCTTTTTTCAGCCTTTTCAACTGCAATCTGCAGTTCTTTCAAATCAATAGGTTTGAGCAGATAATCGATCGCACAAAATTTAATTGCTTTCAGCGCATAATGATCAAAAGCTGTGGTGAAGACCAATTCAAAATTTATTTCAGGGAGTTTTTCCAGGATCTCAAATGAAGTTTCGGACTGTAATTCAATATCGAGAAAAACTAATTCAGGTTTTTGTTCGGCTATTGCCGTTAGCCCCGTCTTTACAGAATCAGCACTGGCGGTCACAGTAATTGTCCGGCAATGTTCATGCAGCATCTCCATTAACATTTTGCGGCTGTGTTCTTCATCTTCAATGACAACTGTGCGAATCATATATGCTGATTTTATAATTATTTATTTAAACAATTTTTATGTCTCTTCCTTAACAGGAATGGAAATCGTAACTCTTGTTCCGACATCTTGCAGCGCTTCTCCTGCATACTGCTGCGTTATATATAAATCTTCAATGACCACTTCTATTCTGTAATCAAGTAAAGCAGATAATGTTGAAATACGTTCATTGGTCACTTTTATCCCAAGCGCAACATGTCTTGAGATCTTTTTTTGTTCGATCTGCTGCGCCTTGTCTCTGCCAATGCCGTTATCCTCAATTTTGCAAATGAGCAATCCATTATTTCTTTCAAGAGAAAGCCATAGATCGCCTTTACTGTTTTTGTTGATCAACCCATGCTGAATAGCATTTTCAATATAAGGTTGAATAAGCAATGGAGGGATCTCCGTGTTTTCAATGTCGATCTTTTCATCAACTGTAATATGATAATCAAATTTATTGCTGAAACGGAGTTGTTCGAGCTGAATATAAAGTTTTAGTAATTCCAGCTCATTGCTTATACTCACCGTATTTTGACGGGAGTTCTCAAGAATTTTTCTTATTAGTTTTGAAAACTTGGAAAGATAGTT
>DASTZB010000410.1:0-21609 GCA_035764525.1 Chitinophagaceae bacterium
TGATAGCCATACAATAATGCTAAAAGCCCAGAAAGGACCACCTTGTGTATAGTGCAGGTCGGTTATTTTTAGTCTAGTGGAAGTAAGCATATTTCTAAAACTATTTTCTGAAAAAATGATCCAGTGACGAGGACAATGTAAGCCACCCCAATATTTTTTCCTGAAAAGCCTTGCGTCCAATGAAAGAATATTTGGCGTTTTTATTAAAACAATTCCTCCCGGGTTAAGCAGTTGTTCAATTTGTTGCAAAACATCAATTGGATGAGCTACATGTTCCAATAGATTTAAAAGGAATACCAGGTCGAATTTTTCAGATCTGGTAAATTCTTCGATCCTTCCTTCAAAATAGCGATGTCCTTTTTCTTCTGCGATTTTTTTTGCATCGCTGTCAATATCCACTACCTGAGTTAGTGCAGTCCTTTTGTCAATAGTTTTTACAAGATCACAAAGCCAGCCGGTTCCACCACCAATATCCAGCACATTGATGTTGTCATTCTTTAGTTGATTCAGGATCTTCTTAAAAAGTTTTTTATCTAACCATTCTTTTATGAGGAAGGCCCAGTTTTTTTTGCCTGGTTGAAATGAATAGTAGTTGGATGGGTAAATTCTATGAAGTTCATTTTCCGGCACCGGGGAAATGAAAAGGCTAATACAGTTTTTGCAATAATAATATTTGTATTCATCATTTGTAGAAGCATACTCATAATCCTTTGCTACGGACCAAAGAATAGTTTTATCGCTATTACAAAGGGGGCAACTTATAAGTTGTGTTATATTCATTTTTGGGCAAACCAAAGCGTTCTAAATGCAGCGAAGTAAGTCGTTTTTGATCTTTCGATTATTTCTTTTGTCCTGTCACATCCGGCTAAAAAGACTTCCACTTTTCCCAATGCTGTAAAAGGTAAAATCGGATCCCAATGATGGATCATATGTTTATTAAATCCGGCAGGGCCCAACAGATTACTAAAAAGGCTATTGGTAAAAAGACGACTTATTTTTCTTTTTGGGGAACTATAAAATACGTTGTCAGAAGAGGTCAGTTCATCTCTATGTTCCAGTAACTGCCTGATGGTAGCAAAGAAAGGAAAGAAAACGAGCATAGCTAAGACCCATACAATGGCTAATTGATAGTGCTTGAGCCAAAGGGCTGCAAAAAGAAATGCGCCATTAATGGCTAAACCGGTAAGCAGCATTTGAATTGATCTTTTTCTTAATTCTTTTTCAAGTATTTGTTTATTGTTTTTGTTTAATATTATCCTTACCGCATGAATGCCACTAAATGTTTCGAGAATGAATTTTCCTGATAACACATTGAAGTATGAGTTTTCAGGATCTGTATCCGTAGCAAGATGCTGATGGTGCAGCCAATGAATTTTTCGATAAACTTTTATATGCAGACCAGTCCATGAGCATAAAAACATATTGGCCAGCAAATCATTTATCTTTTTATTGGCATGTAAATAATAATGTCCCGCTTCATGAATAAATAAATTAATATATGCTATAGTGAAGCCAATAAGAATAGAAAAAAATGAGATTGTGATAGGAAACCAGCCAGGAATTTTATTTTCGATAATAATAAAAATCCATAACAGTGCTGCAAGGCATGACAAACCGGAAATTATATGGAGCCATGTCTTGAAATAATCAGGTTTCAGTGTCTTTCTGAATGATGTATATGACAAACCTTCAGAATTGATCACCTCATCAAAAGGAATTCCCTCAAGGTTGGACATCGGAGAAGTTGCCATGTATTGTAAAAATACCGATGCAAAAACTATTTTCGTATGCGGAAACAAAATTTCTTGGTGATTAAATTCAATTTCAATTTATTTTCTTTGAAATGTTTAGTTTCACCGCACACTTACTTGTTAGGCATTTGAACTGATATATATGGAACAAAAAATTATACCGAAAAGAATTTTTGGACTGGATGTAATGAGAGCAATAGCAATTCTATTTGTATTGTTATCACACACTGTTTTTTTACTTCCATTTTCAAAAGATACCAGGTATTTAGTCTTTCAATATTTTGGTTTTTTCGGTGTAGAAATTTTTTTTGTGTTGAGTGGCTACCTTGTTGGAAAAATTCTTATAAAGCTTTTAAATAAAAGACCAGTTGAATTCAAAACTGTCAGGCATTTCTGGATACGACGTTGGTTTCGTACACTTCCTGGCTATTATCTTGCCCTTTTGTTAACTACAATTGTTTATGGGTTTTCCTATAAACAGTTTGTTTTTGCAGAACCATACAATCTTTTATATCTCGTTTTTTTGCAAAACTTCATATCGCCTCATCCCAATTTTTTTCCTTTGGCATGGAGCCTTAGCATAGAGGAATGGTTTTATCTTTTATTCCCTTTATGGTTTGTGTTGATCAGTTGGCTTTCCAGGAATAAAAAAAATTATCAATTGGTTGCAATCCTTTCATTTTTGTTAGTGATCGTTACTTTGCGAGTTATTGTAGTTGCTGTTAGCAACCCGGAATGGGATGATTACATAAAAAGAATCGTGCCGTTGAGACTTGACGCTCTGGCAACGGGTGTATTGGCCGGGTTTATTCATATTCATTTTAAAGATTGGTGGGGTCGTAATGCAAAAGCCTTTTTGGGGAGTGGACTAATTCTATTCGCAGCCGTATCTGTATATTTTTTATTTAAACGAACAAACATAGAACTCCCGGGCAATTTTTTTTGGAAAACTTTTTACTTTAATGTTGTCAGTTTTGCCATTGCTTTCACCCTTCCGTATTTAACGGGAAATAAAATAATACAACGCGGACTTTTTAGTAAGTTCATAGTTCACATTAGCCTCATATCATATTCATTGTACCTGACTCATCTTCTTGTAATGTTTGTTATTATAACATTGCTTAATAAAATATCCGTTAATGGCCTATATATTTTAAAGTTTATCTGCTGCTGGTTTTTTTGCATACTATGTGCTACCATTTTTTACAGGGTATATGAATTGCCAACGACAAACCTGAGAGATCGATTTGGGAAATAAAAAAGTTAGATAGCTATTTAGTTGAATTTTCGTTTCAATCTCAAAAAATGTTTCTCAAAAAGATGATAACTGGCTATGCTCACAAGCAAGCCGGCTAACGTAGCCAGCAAGGATGAGAGGATCATATAAACAAGCTCATCTTTACTGGTAATGCCAGTGATAAATTTATCCGTATATGGCTTTAATAAAAGAAACACAGGCCAGTGAAAAATATAAAAGCCATAGGAGTATTTTCCCAGGAAACGTAAAACAGGGTTTGTCAGAAAAAAATTTATGATGCGGTTGTCTTTCATTACAGCTTCATAAACAGCTATAGCAAAAATGAGAGAGAAAGTAGTAAAACCTGCAATAGCCCAAACAGGAAAATCAGGGCTTTGATTCTTTTTATATAAGTAAAAGAGATAGTTCACTGCAGTTAGTGTTATAAGAAAAAAGGTGAAATATTTTCTTAACAGGTGTGCATTGATTTTGTAAACAGCTGCAAGCATGGAACCAATGAGAATACCGTCAACTCTTGTAAATAGAAATGCTCTTTCATAAGCAGGATAATGATCACTGTTTTCCCAAATATAAAATCGGGCCGCAATTACGATAGTTAATATTAAGATGCATAGAATAAGAATTCTTTTAGGTTTTTTTAATACCAATATTATTAAAGGCCATAACAGATAATATTGTTCTTCAATAGCCAAAGACCAATAATGATTCAACGCAATACCACTTTCATCACTTTTGATTATGAGAGGCCAGTTTTGTAAATAGGTCCAGAACCAGAGCTGGTGCTCCTTATAGTATGACATTTGAAGGAGCGAGGGATTGATTGCAGGGATAATGAATAAAAAAAGAATAAGAGAAAAATAATAAAGCGGAAAGATTCTTAAAACACGGCGGGCATAGAAGTTTTTAAAATAGTTCTCCGATGTAAGTGAATTTAAAAGAATATTAGTAATTAAAAAACCGGAGAGAACAAAGAATAAATCAACACCAAGCCATCCGTAATTAAAGTATTCAATAAAATTGAAGTTGTGATACAAAATCACAAGAATAATAGCAATTCCGCGCAACCCATCCAGTGCAGGGTAGTGAGTTCGGTCAGCAGTTGGCAGTCTAACAGGTATTGAATCGGGGTTAGTAATAACTGTTTATTTAATCAAAGATAATTTCCTGTTGATGTATTTCCCAAGCATGTCAAATTCGATATTCACTTTTTGTCCCGGTCTCAACAGATACATATTGGTATGCTCAAAAGTATAAGGGATAATCGCAACATCAAATGAGGTCTCAGTCACATTAAAAATAGTAAGGCTGATGCCATTAATAGCAATCGATCCTTTTTCAATGATCAATGAAGCGAATTCTGGAAGAAATTGAAAACTGAATTCCCAGCTGCCATTCATTTCTTTTATATTAATACACGTAGCTGTTGTGTCTACATGCCCTTGCACAAAATTCCCATCAAGTCGATCATTTATTTTTAAGCATCTTTCGAGATTGATGGTTGAGTCTTCCTGCCAATCACCCAACGTTGTTTTGCTTAATGTTTCAGCAATGGCTGTGATGCGGTGCCGGTTTCCTTTTACTTCCTCCACTGTAAGGCATGCTCCATCATGCGCCACACTCTGATCAGGCTTCAATTTTGACGAGATAGGGGATTTGACCCAGAAGGTTTTATTGGTTCCTTTTTCAATTACCTTCTTAATTACACCCTGTGTTTCAACTATTCCGGTAAACATAATGGCAAATCTAAGGAGTCCAAATGGACAAATCCCACGTCTTCTTAGGCTAGACCAAATTCCTTTAGCAAAAGCCTTTTTCGTTTGAATTTCAACTCCTATCTTTGCTGCCCAATAAAAAAATACCAAAGGAGGTATATTTAACTATGCTGATCATCGATTCAAAAGATTGCGAAAATATAGACAAGGCCCTAAAAAAGTACAAAAAGAAGTTTGAGAAAAGTAAGATACTTCTTCAGCTTCGTGAACGCCAATCATACACCAAGCCGTCTGTAAGACGCCGTGGTGCCGTATTGAAAGCTGTGTACAAGCAAAAAATAGCCAGCGGAAAGATCGAAAGTTAATATACCCGCTAAGATAATTTGAGATAGCTATCCCGATTTATGTCGTGGTAGCTATTTGTTTTTGTAGTTTAGTGGTGAAAATGAAAAACACGTTTTTGCCCGAGATCCAATCCTTTATTGATTACCTGAAATTTGAAAAAAGGTATTCTGCTCACACCATCCGTTCTTATCATGACGATCTTGTCCAGTTTTTTGATTTTCTTGATAAACAATTCGGAAAACTAATTCTTAAAGAAATTTCTTCGAGTATTGTACGCAGCTGGCTTGCCTCATTAAAGGATGATGACGTAACTGCGAGAACGATCAATCGCAAAATATCGACGCTGAAATCTTTTTTTAAATTTCAATTAAAGCAGAATAAAATTGAAAATAGCCCGATGGGGAATATTATTTCTCCTAAAATAAGCAAGCGACTACCAGTTTTTATAAAAGAAAAAGACCTGGTTGACCTAACCAATGCTCTTAATACTAATACCGAAGATTGGAATAGTCTGAATACAAAAATGTTGATTACAATTTTTTATTCAACTGGTATGCGGCTAAGTGAACTGATAAATCTTAAAGAAAAACAAGTTGATTTTTCAAGGAAGCAAATTAAGATCCTGGGCAAAGGAAATAAAGAACGAATTATACCGGCAGGAGTGGATCTCCTTGACGTAATAAAGGATTATATAAATGAGAAAAGAAAAATATTCGAAAAAACTGATGATGTATTGATGGTAAGTTCTAAGGGAAAGAAATTATATCCTAAGTATGCATATAATTTGGTGAGAGATATACTAACCGAAGAAGTAAAAACTCTTGATAAAAAGAGCCCGCATGTATTGCGACATACGTTTGCTACCCATTTAATGAATAATGGTGCTAACCTTGATGCTGTAAAAGAATTACTTGGACATGCCAGTCTTGCGAGTACCCAGGTTTATACACATAATACTATCGAAAAGCTTAAAAACGTATATAAAAAAGCTCATCCCAAGGCCTAATTTTAACATGGCACCCCGCAATAAATTCCCTACAATTTTTTTTGGAAAAAGATCATTTTAATTTTAACTTGTAGTGAACCAAAAAACAAGCCTATGTAATAAAAAAATCAATCGAAAAACTATTTAGTTCTTTATTTATTGTTCACCTAAAAAAATGCGATTCTATGAACGTGAAGATTCAAACTGTTCGATTCAATGCGGACGAAAAGCTAGTAGCATACATCACTCAAAAATTAGAAAAGCTAAAAATTTTCCATGACCGCATTGTAGAAGTAGATGTGTTTCTGAAACTCGACAACGTGATTCATACAATTAAAGACAAGATCGCAGAGATCAGAGTACACGTACCCAGACATTATTTTTTTGCAAAAACAACAACTAAATCATTCGAGGAGTCATTTGATGAAGCGTTTGACTCCCTATTAAGTCAAATAAAAAAGAAAAAGAAAAAACAAGCAGCATAAAATTTTCGAGGTCTCGTCAAAGACGGGACCTTTTTCTTTCTCATTATCAGCACAAAAATTCGTTCCAAAGATTTTTCCAAATATCAAATTCCCTTACCTTTGCCTCCCCTAAGAATTGGGGGTAGCTCTTTATTGCTTCGACCGCCGTAGCTCTGTGCAAAGGCGGGCATGATTAAATGCCACTTTAGTTCAGCTAGTAGAGCATCCCGATTGGAATCGGGAAGGTCGTTGGTTGAAAAAATCAAAAGTGGAATTAAGGGCATAATGCCACTTTAGCTCAGCTGGTAGAGCAACTGATTTGTAATCAGTAGGTCGTTGGTTCGATTCCGACAAGTGGCTCTTTTTTTAATAGGGCAAGTAGCCAAGTGGCCAACGGCAGCAGACTGTAAATCTGCCCTCTTACGAGTTCGGTGGTTCGAATCCATCCTTGCCCACAGTTTAATTAGCTAATTAGAAATATGCTGACTTGCTAATTGACCCAATAGAGTTCTTTGTTATTTGTGCTGGTGATGGTGCAATTGCCATTGGCAAATTTGCACATCTGCAAATTTGCACATTAACCTGCGGGAGTAGCTCATTTGGTAGAGCGATAGCCTTCCAAGCTATAGGTGGCGAGTTCGAGCCTCGTCTCCCGCTCTTAGAATAGTTCTTTATATTGATCGGAATTGAGGATGCTCTCGTTAGCTATACCAGCCGTTGTAGCTCAGTGGTAGAGCACTTCCTTGGTAAGGAAGAGGTCAAGGGTTCAATTCCCTTTAACGGCTCAAAAGGTGAATGGTGAGTTGTGAATGGTGAGTTTCAAACTTACAATCACTACTGACCACTTGCTGCTGAATAATGAACAGAACGTAGAAGAGTGCGACGCAACGGAAGCTAAATAGTAGCACTGACGCCGGGCACATAATTATAAAAAACAACTTTAAAAACCGATAACATGTCAAAAGAGACCTTTAAGAGGGATAAACCCCACGTTAACGTTGGTACCATTGGCCATATCGACCACGGTAAAACAACCCTGACTGCTGCCATTACCACCATTCTTTCAAAGAGAGGTTTGGCAACAGCAAAAAAATATGATGAGATCGATGCCGCACCGGAAGAAAAGGAACGTGGTATCACAATTAATACTGCTCACGTTGAGTACCAGACGGCTAACCGTCACTATGCTCACGTTGACTGTCCTGGTCACGCTGACTATGTTAAGAACATGATTACAGGTGCTGCCCAGATGGACGGAGCTATCCTAGTGGTGGCTGCTACTGATGGTCCAATGCCGCAAACTAAAGAGCACATCCTGCTTGCCCGCCAGGTAGGTGTACCTCGTATGGTGGTATTCATGAATAAGGTTGACCTTGTTGACGATCCTGAACTTTTGGAATTGGTAGAAATGGAGATCCGCGAATTGCTGACTTTCTACGGTTTCGATGGTGATAATACACCTATTATCAAAGGTTCTGCAACTGGCGCATTGGCTGGTGAAGAAAAATGGTTGTCTGCAATTGATGAGCTGATGGCTGCTGTTGATAGCTACATTCCATTGCCTCCTCGGCCGGTTGATCAGCCGTTCCTGATGTCTGTTGAAGACGTATTTTCTATTACTGGTCGTGGTACTGTTGCTACCGGCCGTATTGAAAGAGGTCGTATTAAAGTGGGTGAAGGTGTTGAGATAGTTGGTTTGATACCTCAGCCGCTCGCTTCTACAGTTACAGGTGTGGAAATGTTCCGCAAATTGCTTGATGAAGGTGAAGCTGGCGATAATGCAGGTTTGTTGCTCCGCGGTATTGAAAAAACCCAGATCCGTCGTGGTATGGTTATTTGCAAACCAGGTTCTATCACTCCGCACACTGATTTCAAATGCGAGGTTTATGTACTGAGCAAAGAAGAAGGTGGTCGTCATACTCCATTCTTCCAGAAATATCGCCCACAGTTCTATTTCAGAACTACTGACGTAACTGGTGAAGTAGAGTTAGCAGCAGGTACTGAAATGGTTATGCCTGGTGATAATACATCGCTAACGGTAAAACTTATCCAGCCAATTGCGATGGAAAAAGGTTTGAAGTTTGCGATACGTGAAGGTGGCCGTACTGTAGGCGCGGGCCAGGTAACTGAGATCTTGAAATAAAAAATAGGCTATAAAGCTCTAAGCTTTTAGCTTTGATTGAAATACAAAGATTTTTATCTTTGTAAAATAAGATTCTAAAAGCTGTTTCGGTAATACGGAATAGCTTTTAGCTTTCTACGGGTATAGTATAACGGTAGTACAGAGGTCTCCAAAACCTTCAGTCTGGGTTCGAATCCTAGTACCCGTGCCAGTGGATTATAAGATTTCTGATTTCAAGATTTTAATCTTGAAACTTTTAAATTTTCAAATTTTGAAACATGAATAAGATCGTAACGTATTTCAGAGAGAGTTATAAAGAGTTGATGGAAAAAGTGACCTGGCCTACATGGACACAGCTTCAGCAATCAACCATGATCGTAATTGCAGCAACGATAGTTATTACAGCGCTGGTTGCGGGTATGGACTTTATAACAAATGTGACATTGAAATTTATCTATAACATTTTCTAAGATGGAAACAACAAATACAACAGATACGCCGCAAGCTGCCGAATCAAAGTGGTATGTTCTACGTGTAGTGAGCGGTAAAGAGAAAAAGGTAAAGGAATACCTTGATAAGGAAGTATCACGTGGTGGTTGGGATAAGATTGTTAAGCAAGTTTTTTTACCAGTAGAAAAAGTATATAAAGTACAAAATGGTAAAAAGGTGATGCGTGAACGTAACTATTATCCTGGTTATGTAATGATCGAGATACAGGATGGAAAACTTTCTGATGATCTTCGTGATACGATCAAGAATACTTCTAATGTGATCCATTTTCTTGGAAAAGAACATCCGATCGCATTGCGCAAAGCAGAAGTAAATAAGATGCTTGGTAAGATGGATGAGATGGCTGAAGCGGGTGGTGTAAGCATGAGTGAGCCATTCATCGTCGGGGAAACGATCAAGATCATCGAAGGGCCATTTAATGACTTTAATGGTGTGATAGAAGAAGTAAATGACGAAAAGAAAAAATTGAAAGTGACGGTAAAGATATTCGGTCGTTCAACACCGGTGGAATTGAATTATATGCAGGTGGAAAAGATCAGTTAATATTCCTCAAATGAATTAAGTAAGAAAAAGCATCCCGATTATCTGGATGCTTTTTTAATTTTATGTGATGCTGAAAAAGATATTTTTTCTGTTTATTTATCTTTTTACCTGGGTAATTTTCTTTGAAGTTGCCCGTGTGTTCTTTCTTTTGTCAACAATGCAGTACGCAAAAGAGACGCCTTCTTTACTTGTATTTCAAAGTTTATGGTTTGGATTAAAGATGGATCTTTCAATGGCAGCTTATTTAACAGGATTGGTGTGTGTGTTTGTGATCGCTGCATTATTTATTCCTTTTTTCAGAAAAAAATGGATCTATATAATTTATACGGGCCTTATTCTTTTTATACAGTTGATATTGATAATTACTGACATTGAAAGCTATAAGGCCTGGGGAACAAGAATTGACTCGACTCCGCTTAAATTTTTATCAAGTCCTAAAGAGGCATGGGCTTCTATCAATCATCTCCCATTGACATTAATTTTTATCGGCTTTATCGTTATCTATTTTTTCTTATTCTGGCTTTTCAGAAAAACTATTTCAAGATCAATTTTTCTCTTAGAAAATAATAAGTACAGGTTTGTACAGGCATTGGTGATAGTGTTATTTACGGGAGCACTTATTATTCCAATCAGGGGAGGATTTCAACTCTCACCCTTGAATCAAAGCAGTGTTTACTTCTGCAATAGTCAATATGCAAACAATGCAGCAGTTAATGGCCCATGGAATTTTATATTCTCTGTCATTCAAATGAATCAGCTAAATAAGAACTTGTATGAATACATGAACAATGAAGAGGCCGATGCAATTGTAAAGCCACTGTTTGAAGCCAAAGGAAAAACTGAACGAGTTATTAACGATAGCAATTCAACAAAGACAAATGTTATCCTAATTATATGGGAAAGTTTTACAGAAAAGGTTTTGAACAAAAGCATTGACGGTAAGCCAGTGATCAAATTTTTCCCTGAGCTGATGAAGGAGGGGATTTATTTCAGCAATTGTTATTCTTCAGGAGACAGAACAGATAAAGGCATCAGTGCTATTATCAGCAGTTATCCTGCATTGCCGAAAGGTTCAATTGTAAATTATCCTGAGAAAACTTCGAAACTACAGGGATTGGGAAAAATATTTTCAGACAATGCATATGCAACTCAATTCTATTATGGAGGTGAACCTGAATTCATGAACATCAAAAGCTATCTCAATGCACAAAAATTTCAACAGTTAATTACAAAGGAAAGTTTTAAAGATGCAGACATGAATTCCAAATGGGGAGCACATGATGATGCGGTGATGAAAAAACTGGCGAATGATATCCCCTATATGAAGCAACCTTTTTTTACAACATGGCTTACATTGAGCAGTCATGAGCCATTCGAAACGCCGGTTCCATCAGTATTTAATGGAAATGATAAAGAGACAAAATTTCTTAACTCACTTCATTACACTGATTCTGTTGTTTACAGTTTTATAAATGAATTAAAGAAAATGCCATCGTGGAAAAATACAATTGTAATTATTTCTGCTGATCATGGGCACTATTTGCCAGTAACTGGAAAACGGGCTGATGATTATCGTATTCCCATTTTATGGTTGGGTGGTGCATTGAAAAAGCAAAAAGTTGTTATTGATAAAACAGTGAATCAACTTGACATGGCTGGTAGCCTGGCTCAGCAACTTCATTTCAAAACAGATCCATTTCCATTTGGGAAAAACGTTTTCGATTCAACCTCACAGCACTGGGCATTTTTTACTTATAACGATGGAATTGGGTTTGTAACTGATAGTAGCCGCATCTTATTTGACAATGCAGGAAAAAGAATTGTTTTTGAAGAAGGCAAATCAATTAAAGAACATGAAAGGATTGCCAAAGCGCTGATGCAAAAATTGTATACTGATTTCTTAAACAGATGATCTTAAAACTTATCATCCAATTCCATCGCCTCTTCTTTTTCTCCAAAAACATAATGATTAAACCATTGCCAGTTATGCCATACAGCAGCTAATCTTTCTTTTGGTTTATTAATTCCATGCCCAAAGCCTTTGTACACAATTAACTTTGATGGAATACTCCTGTCCTGCAAACCACGATAAAGTTCATATGCATTTGGAATAGGAACTCGTTTATCAAACTCACCATGTTGGATCAACGTTGGCGTACTTGCTTTATTAATATTTGTCATTGGTGATGTCTTTAAATAAATATCCATGTCACTCCAAGGGGTTGCCTGTAAATATTGTCTGGTAAATGGTGTGATATCTGTGTTCACATAATAAGTTACCCAATTAGAAATACCGGCGCCAACCGAGATCGCTTTGAACATATTTGTATTCGTGGTAAGAAATGCAGAGATATATCCACCCTGGCTCCATCCCATGCAACCCATTCTCGAGGTGTCGATCATGTTTTTACTGTTAAGATATTCAACGCCGCTTACAACATCCCACATATCTCCAACGCCGAGATTGCGGACATTTAATGCACGAAACTTTGCACCATAGCCCGCGCTGCCACGATAATTAACCCGTAGAACAAGTGCTCCTTTTTCCACCCATTGTATAATTGGATAAACATAAGTTGGTGTAGGTTCAGGAAGATCAATACCTGTTGGTCCACCATGAATAACTACCAGCAAAGGATATTTCTTTTTTGCATCATAATTTTTGGGTTTCAATAAAACACCTTCGATCTCAGCTCCGTCTTTACTTTTCCATTGAATCACTTCATTTACCGGGGTATTCCAATCCTTGATCTGTGCTGAACTGTTGGTTATCTGTTTTAATGGCTGTTTCAAACGCCACCAAAAGATTTCATTTAAGCCTGCATAGTTTCTTCCTGCTATAGCGATCATGTCTGTATTTCGGCTGAATGATATTCCACCGGGTAGTTCAACCGGTATTGGAATTACTTCTGTTGATCCCGTTTTTATATTGACACTGTAAAGTTTCCTTTTCATTTTATCAAACGCGGAAACAAACAGCCCAGATTTGTTCCAATCAACAACTGATTTATCTTCATCAATATCTTTGGCGATTTCGGTACTTGACTTAGCATTGAGATCATAAATGAATACCCGGTTGTTTTTATAAAAGTTCGAGACAGAATCATCTATTAAGCTTGAATAAACAAACGCTTTACTATCCGGACTCCACGCACTAAAGAAATCACCAACAGGATTGCTGATCACTGTTGTCATTTTTTTTGTAGCAATATCGATCAACACAATGTCAGAAGTTAGGCCGGAGTTGATCAACGGATCAGATTGACGATTAAAAGCTATTTGTTTGCCATCGGGACTCCAGGAAAAGCTTCCAACATTGAAATTCCCTTCTGTCAATGGTTTTGCAACTGGTAATGAAATGCAATCTGAACTTTTCGTCGTTTTACTGGTGTCTTTTGATGTGTAGCAGGGGAGTTGCCCAGCAAGAAAAGCAGAATCGTAATTGAAATTTAATATCCATAAATGTGTCTGCTGATATTCTTCCCCTTCAATTCCAAATGCACCAAATCTTTCTTTCTTTGTTTTATCGTTCTTACTTTCTGGTTGTGGTTTGCTATAAACTATTTTAGTTCCATCAGGATTCCATACATAGCTGTTAATGCCATCTTCATCTTTTGTTACCTGCATCGCTTCGCCGCCGGCTACAGAAATAATATAGATCTGTCTTTTATCTCCTCTATCCGCTACAAAACTTACGTATTTGCCATCCGGAGTGAAAGCTGCATTGCCGCTACTGTTTTTATTTGTTCTTGTTAATTGCACAGGAGCCTCACCTTCCTTCACCATCCAAAGCTCATTATCATAAGTATTGTTAGCCCAATCGGTGCTGGATACACCATAGACGATTATTTTTCCATCTGGTGAAATGATGGGGCCGCCAACACCTTTAAGACTGATCCATTTTTCAAAAGAGACGGAAGCATCTTTTTGTGCAAATCCAAGCGTTGATGAAAAGATGGTTGCTGCAATTAGTATTTTTCTCATACAAAAACTTTGATTGTTTGATCAAATTATTTGGCTTTATTAATTGAATCTTTGATTGCATCAATAACATACTTTGGCTCACGGTAAAGCAAGGTTTCATTCACTGATATTTTTGCTTCACCATTTTCATTTAGTCTTGGCATCCGGATAAAATGCCCGTTAAGACTTTCGCCAAATTTTTGTCCCTGTATCTGTGCAGGGAATTTCATGCTGTAAATATTTGTACCGTTATCTAAAGAAGAGATCTTTATTCCGGGTATTTGATTAAGTGATGCGAAAATTTCTTTTGATCGTTTGATTGCTTCCTGTAATTTTTCTTCAATGGTATCAAGTTTATATGAGGCCATTGCTGCATTCAGCCAGTTGCCAAACATATTTCCACCATGTATCTTGATCATGTGTGGCATTTTTTCAATTAAAGATCTTTCACCACAAAGGATAGCTCCACCACTTGCACCAAGATATTTATACAATGAAATGTAAACTGTGTCGAAATAATTTGCATATTCTTTTATCGAGATACCGGACCATGCCGAAGCCATATAAATTCTTGCACCATCAAGATGAAGTTTGATATTTTTACTGCGGCAATACTCACTTATCTTTTTTATTTCTTCTATCGGTATCATGCGACCATCTGAACGACGAACCGGGTTTTCAATTGACACACTTCCAAGACCACTTTTAAACACTTCTTCGCTATCGAGATTTTCAATCGCTTTTTTTAATTCATCGGCGGTAAAGAAAGTTTGATTTTTTGCCAACGGCATTAATCGTTTATTAAAAATTGATTGTGCAGCATCTGCTTCATCGCGGTATACATGACTTGTGTCCTGCACAAAGACTTTTGTATTCTCGCCACTTAACATTGCGATGGCAAATTGATTTGCCATGGTGCCGCTTGGCATATAGATCGCTTTTTCTTTACCGGTAATGGCTTCAAATTTTTTTTCCAATTCTTCCACTGCACCACCTGAACCATAGCGATCCACTTTAATCGGTTGCTTGCTATTTGCCAGTTGCAATTGCTCTAAATAAGGCAGGCCATCATAGAATTCCCCATCGCCAAAAAGCTTTACAATAGGTTCATTGACCGGTGACGGTTGATTGGTTGTATCATTTGCAAGAACAGGCAAAGCAGGCAGTACTGTGGGTAGTAATGCGAGGCCGGATGCTTTTAAAAAGTTTCTTCTGTTGACTGGCCTGATAAGGGATTTATTATTACCAAATTACGAAGATTGAATGAGGAACAGCATTTCATGTAAACCGATAAGCCGCAGTTTTGTTCGTAAACTTACTTTTCAAAATTGAGTACTAGTTGGTATTGCAATAAAAATAGAAATCGAGTTTTTTTGTATACCACTAAGTTACCACCATGCAACTAATGATGTACATAGGAAATGATCACATTGAATCGGTTAAGCTCGACCCAGATAAGATTTCAAAACCAGGTTATCTTGGTACTTTTAAAAGAAATCTCAAAATAAAATATAAAGATCTGATCAGTCAGCATGGTTCACCCGCGGATTTTCTAGTGGTAAATATTGTTACCAATGCTGCTGAAAATTCTCAACAATCAGGTGTTTTCAGGTAGAATCAATTTGTGAATATTTTATTTCACCAAACAAAGAAGCCCCGCTCAACGCGGGGCTTTAAGTTATTGGCTCGCTATCGGTTCGTTTTTATTAATTTGTTTTACAACGATATTAAAACAAAAAACCCGCTTTAAAGAGCGGGCCTTTTGTTGTCAAGGTTGGGGGGTAATATTTCTAACTTCGATCGATCATACCCTTGCAAATTGAGATCTTCCTTCGCTTCGCTCAGGATGACAAAGGATCATACTTTAGCAAATTGTGATCTTATTACATTTAATGCGCCACCGGCTTTGAACCACTCGATCTGTTGTTCATTATAAGTATGATTCACAGTAATTTCATCAACACTTCCATTACTATGATTTATTACGACTGTTAATGGAACACCGGGGGCAAACCTGGTAAGGCCATTTATATCAATGCTATCATCTTCCAGCACTTTATCATAATCTTCTTTGTTAGCAAATGTGAGTGCAAGCATTCCTTGTTTTTTCAAATTGGTTTCATGGATCCTTGCAAAACTCCTTACAAGAATAGCACGAACACCCAAGTGACGTGGTTCCATAGCAGCATGTTCTCTTGATGAACCCTCGCCATAGTTTTCATCACCGACAACAATACTTCCGATGCCGGCAGCTTTATATGCTCTTGCAGTTGCGGGCACTGGTCCAAATTCACCTGTCAATTGATTTTTTACTGAATCTGTTTTATCATTATAAAAATTAATAGCGCCGATCAACATGTTGTTAGAAATATTATCAAGATGTCCACGGAACTTTAACCAAGGTCCTGCCATACTTATATGATCAGTTGTACATTTTCCTTTTGCTTTAATCAAAAGTTTTAATCCCTTCAGATCAATTCCTTCCCAAGCTTTGAATGGTTCAAGCAATTGTAAACGCTTAGAATCGGCGGCAACTTTTACCTGTATACCACTACCATCCGCAGCAGGCGCCTGGAATCCTGCATCTTCAACAGCAAAACCTTTTGGAGGAAGTTCAAATCCTGTTGGCTCTCTTAGCAACACATCTTCACCTTTATCATTTTTCAATTTATCTTTAAGCGGATTAAAGTTAAGTGTTCCTGCCATGGCCAATGCGGTTACAAGCTCAGGAGAACCCACAAAGGCATGAGTGCTGGAAAGGCCATCATTTCTTTTTGCAAAATTCCTGTTATAAGAAGTGACGATTGTATTCTTACGGTTGGGATCATCAATATGTCTTGCCCATTGCCCGATGCATGGACCACAAGCATTTGCTAAAACCATTCCACCTACTTCTTCAAATTCTTTTATGAAACCATCTCTTTCTATAGTGTAACGCACTTGCTCACTGCCTGGTGTAATGGTAAACTCGGAAACCACTTTTAATCCTTTGCTTTTTGCATCTTCAACAATAGAAGCACTGCGACTAATATCTTCATAAGAAGAATTCGTGCAACTGCCGATCAATGCCACTTCAATTTTCTCGGGCCAGCCATTTTTTTCTACGGCCTCTTTCAGTTTTGAAATAGGAGTAGCAAGATCAGGAGTAAAAGGACCGTTCAAGTATGGTTCAAGACTGGTAAGATCCAGCTCGAGTAATTGATCATAATATTTTTTTGGATTTGTATATACATCATCGTCAGGGCGAAGATGTTCACGAATACTATCTGCGGCATCAGCCACTTCCTTACGTCCTGTTGCTTTGAGATAAGCACTCATTTTTTCATCATAAGCAAACAGCGAACACGTTGCTCCAATCTCAGCACCCATATTACAAATAGTTCCTTTTCCGGTTGCACTTAAACTGTCGGCCCCTTCACCAAAGTATTCAATAATAGCACCGGTACCACCTTTTACCGTCAATTGTCCCGCTACCCAGAGTATTACATCTTTTGCACTTGTCCATCCGCTTATTTTTCCGGTTAGTTTTACGCCAATCACTTTCGGCATTTTCAATTCCCATGGAAGTCCTGCCATTACATCTACTGCATCAGCGCCACCAACACCAATTGCTATCATTCCTAATCCACCAGCATTTGGAGTATGACTGTCAGTTCCGATCATCATACCGCCTGGAAATGCATAATTTTCCAACACCACCTGGTGAATGATACCAGCGCCGGCTTTCCAGAAGCCAATTCCGTATTTGTCAGAAATTGAGCCAAGGAAATCATAAACCTCACGATTTGTTTCTATCGCCAATTGCAGATCCTTTTTTGCGCCAACCTTTGCCTGTATCAAATGATCACAATGCACTGTAGAAGGAACAGCAACCTTACTGCGACCACAGGTCATGAATTGCAGTAAAGCCATTTGTGCTGTTGCATCCTGCATGGCAACACGGTCAGGAGCAAAGTCTACATAATCTATACCTCTCTTATACGGAGAGGCAGGCAAAAGTCCGGATAGGTGTGTATATAAAATTTTTTCTGACAGCGTTAAAGGCTTGCCGACTAATTTACGGGCAGCGGCAACTTTAGCAGGAAGTGCGGAATAGATTTTCTTAATGAGTTCGAGGTCAAATACCATGATGAAGGATTTTCTAATTAGACAATTTGCAAATGTGCTAATGTGCTAACATGTGAGCATATAAAATGAAGGAAAATGTCTTCATTTGCAAATCTGCATATTTGCACATCTGCACATTTGTAGAGGCTGCGAATTTACGGAAATCAAGACTATGTTGATAATAGTGTGTTGGATGATTTGTTTGAAAAATCTAATTTCGTAAATCATGAACCGTTTCAAGAATTACATCGAATGGAACGCCTTTGGCGTATGTACTGCCATAGGCGACAGGCTTGGCATTGCAACCAGCAAAATTCGCCAGTTTTTTATATATGCTTCAATTCTGACGTTGGGTTCGCCAATTATTATTTACCTGGTGCTGGCCTTCTGGCGGAATATGCGAAAGTATATATGGGCGGCTAAAAGAAATCCATGGTACTATCTCTGACTCATTTTAATTCTGCAGCATATTTTTCGAGAAAGAACCTGGTGATAAAATATTGTGATCGCCATTGTGGATTCAGTTTATCTAACAGCATGCCTTCCGCAAGACCAATATCATAAAAGCAAACTCTTTTTTCTGTTTCAAATTTTAATGCCTTAACAGATCCCAGGTGCAGTTTTAGAAATTGCTCCCTGAATTTATTGAAAGGGATAAAATCCGGCAAACCCGCCAACTCAATTGATGGGGTATAATTATCCAGCACCTCCAAAAACTTATATTCTGTGTAGCGGGCAATGCCTTCCTGCCAAAGTTGAAATGAAAAATATCTATAGTCTGAAGGTTTAAATAATCCAATCAATTTTTTTCTTTCATCGGTGTATTGCGTTAATAATTTTCTGAAATCTTTGTTATTAATACCTGATACCGCATTTGACAAAGTTCTTGTGTATTTTGAATATTGACTACTGATCGGCAAACTATCATATGGTAACGGGTAATTCAATTGCCACATACCCGTTTCATCTCCATTCGCCAGGTCTAGAGCGGCCACACTTGCATAATGATCTTTTTGTGTGTATTGAAATTGGTGAAAATGTTCGTGCAACAGTGTAATGATCCAATCGGTTGAACTTTTGCCTGTATTTTCAGGAGTACCGACTACGATACAGTTTACACCATTGACAGCCGGAAATGTGGCAAGAAATGTTTTTGAATACTTTCGCTGTCTATAGTAAATTTTTGTTTTCAATAGGCTGTCTTCTTCTGAAATATTAAAGTCAGATGACGGATAGGGATGATTGATCAAAAATTCGACGCTTTCTGTTACGAACAATACAACAAATGGAACATTATTTATTCCTGGCCAAATTTCCTCACCAAAATGGTTCGATATATCCATGGCAGCCTTTATCCTGATCTTATCTTCTTTGCGCATTTGTGGTAATGAATGTCCCTCGGCGGTCGATATAAGTGCCAGCGTCGTTAATATTAATGGAATAAACTTTTTCACCGAATTACGATTAACTCAATCTTGTTTTTTTTCCCGATGTCCTAATGGAACTCTTATCACCGTTAATTTTCACCTTAAAATAAGTGCTGTCGCCATCCCGGATCAATAATAAGATCAAGTTTTCAAAATCACTTGCGCTGAAATTGCTGCGGCCATCTTTCGACGTAATCGTTCCGCTTATATTAGTGAGAATGCCTTTATCATTGTATGCAACATCTTCGAAAGTCAATTCACCGCCTTTTTGCTTCGCTTGTTGTTTGAACTCTTCCAATTGCTGACGGGTTGAATTTTTTGAGATTGTAACGAGAATCTCTTCATCTAATGCAATAGCCGAACGTGATAGATCTATCGGCGCAATAACGCTAACACCCGGATTGATTTTTACAGGGGTTGATATATCAGCAGTAATACGCATACCTGTTATTGCGACCTCCTTGAGATCAGTAGAAGCAGCAACGGTTGTGTTTAATGATTTGCCTGCTACAGCCACTGCTTTTAAATCAGTAGAAGCAGGAACTGTTTTTGTTAATGATTTACCTGTCACAACTACTTCTGAAAGATCAGCCGTTACCACTTTTATCGGCACTTCTGTTACCGTAACCCCTTTCACTTCGTCAAGCTCCCCTACCTCTGATAAAGGCTTACCAGTAACCACAATTTCCTTTACACTGCCAGGAAGCAATGATGGAGCGGCAGGAAGCTTTCCGTATTTTTTTTCAAGGCCGGCAATCTCCTTTTTATTTTCAAGATTATAAGTTTCCTTGCTTCCGTTTTTAAGATTAATTGTCATACTAAAAGGATCCCCGCTCCACTGTAAGTTTTCAATCTGCGGGTTTCTTTTCAGAAATTCTTTATAATCTTTTGGAAGATTTTTTCCGGGGATCGTATCCGAAATAATCCCTGGTTGTTTTATTGCAATGTTTGATATAGGTAAAGTGTTGTTGAGTCTTTCACTTTTTGCTGAAGCACCATTTGATTCCCTCAGCTTATTACGGAAAGCCAGCAGTAAAATAGCTGTGGCAGGCAATAGGAACAACATGCGCAATAGTTGTCTTTTTGCACTTTTTGTTTTGTTCATCATGACTATACGTTTTTTTAATGAAGAAAAATTGAATTGTGTTGCTATACTATATTGACAGTTACCTATTACTTTCAACAACAGGTATTGATATTCTTTTTTATTAATGCCATTTTGTACAACTTTATTATCGGCAATAAATTCGAGATTCTGGCGGATAGATCTTTTAAGCAACCATGCAAATGGATTATACCAGTTTAAGAGACAAAGCAGTTCGCCCCAGATAATATCAACACTATGTTTTTGCTTTACATGAATAATCTCATGCCTAATAATTTCCGAAAGATCTTCTTCATTATGCAGTTGTTTGTTTATGAAGATGGAATTTCCAAAAGAGAATGGAATAATGTTTTCATTTACCTGGTAAATTGTTAACCCATTTTCTGTAAATGGGGTTGCTTTTTTCTTCATTCGGTTAAAAGAAACAAACTGGATAATAAGACGTACAAAAAGAAATAGAACACCGGAAATCAATATCATCAGCATTATATTTCCAGGAGAAAAAGTGATGCTTGCGTTATTATCAGGTATGCTTTGCACAGTTGTATCTTCATTGATAATGGGAACCCAGTTGATAATACGAACGTCAGACCACTCATTGTTTTCTAAAATAGGAGTGATGTTGATAAAAGGAATAAGAAAAGCAAGTATCGTATAGCCCAAAAGATACCATCGATTCCAATTATAAAATGTGAGCCGGCGTAATACCAGTTGATAAAAGAGATAAACTGCCGCTAATGCAACGGATAGTTTTAGTATGTAAAACAATGTTGAGGGCATTGCAATGGTTTTAAATTATCGGTTATTTCCCTTTTCGATCAGTGTAATAATTTCTTTCAATTCCTTTGCGGAGAGCTTTTTTTGCTCAACAAAAAAATTCACAAGCTCTTTATAGGAATTATCAAAATATTCCTTCACCACTTTACCCATAAATCTCTTTTTATACTCAGCCTCACTTACTGAGGGCTTATATAAATAGGCGTTACCAACTAACCTGCTACCGAGGTAACCTTTCTTTTCAAGATTTTTGATAGTGGAGGCGACCGTTGTATACGGTATATTCTCATCCAAATGTTCCATAAAAGTTTTTACATTTCCTTCGCCTGTTCTCCATATAGCTTGCATGGTTTCTTCTTCAACATGTGTAAGGGGTTCCATATCTACGAAATTTTCGTAAATCTACGGAAATTTCGTAATCAGCAAAATTTATTTTGTAAAATATTCTTAAAGAATATGGTCCCGGCTCATTTATTTGAGTAGATCACCGTGGTATTTCCTTCAAACAAATCGTGAATAGCAGATTCTTCCTTGAGACCG
>DASTZB010000411.1:0-2497 GCA_035764525.1 Chitinophagaceae bacterium
TAGTGAGAGATTTTTCCCATTTATATCAAATCTCAAATCTTAAATATCAAATTTGTTATGGGCCCGGCTGCATTGCTGTCCTGAGCTTGTCGAAGGATGATGCTTCCGTTGCGTCGCACTCTTGTACGCTTTTTAATTCTATTGAGCATAACGATTTCAATTTTTTTTATATCCTTTATTGGTTTGAAGAAAAGAAGGAACACTACGGACAACGGAGAACATTACGTACAACAGTTTCGGATCCGCAGTTAACTACCAATCTTTGGTAGCTCTATTTTGTCGATTGGATTTTTTTGATCGCAAACTATCTCTTACTCTGGATTCTTCCTGTTGTGCCGATTGAAGAATTTTTTCCGCTTGTTGCTTGCTTAGTTTCTGTTCTGATTTTTGTTGTTGTTTTGATTCGTTCTGGCTCATTCCTGAATTCTGTTGCTTTTGGTTATTCTGTTTTTTATTCTGATTTATTGCAAATTGAAGATTTTCCCTGCAATCCCTGTCTTCTGAATTCAGTTTCAAAGCATTTCTGAAGGCAGTTATCGCTTCCGGATAATTTGCTGATTTAAGGTAAGCCACACCTAGATTATAAAATATTTTTGCAGACATTGATCTATCTTTTGAAAGACCAAGTGCTTTTTTAAATGCTTCCGTCGCTCCTTCAATTTCATTGAGCCGGAACCTGGTAATGCCAAGATTGTATTGAGCAGTTAAATCCGTTGGGGATGTTTTTAATGCATCTTCATATAACTTACTTGCATTTAAGTATTCAGATTTCTGATATTGCTTATCTGCATCACTTAAAATTTTATTTACATCCTGTGCTGAAGATGTTGAAATAAAAAATATAAGACATATAGCAAGCAGCATTTTCATTGCACTCTTTTTTTTTCGGGGATCATTATTTCTATTATCATGAAAAGGATCGCTGGAAAAAGAAACAGCTGATAATATGAATCGTAACGTCTTGCCTGACCGCTACCAGGATGTTTCTCTTCAAAATTGCTAAACTCTTTTTTCAGCGCCTTTATAATATCATTTTGATCATTCAGGAGAAAAAAATCTCCACCTGTAGTGGATGCGATATTCTTTAGAAGATACTCATTTAACCTGGAAATAACTGGTTTTCCATTTTCATCTGTCATGTATTGAGTGGAGCCAGCTTCTTTAAAAATCGAACCTTGCGGAGTACCCGCCCCTATACAATATACAACTACTCCATTTTCACGTAATTGTTTAGCCATACTGATGGCTGTATTATCATGATCTTCTCCATCAGAAATTAATACAACGGTCTTGTATTTGTATTCATGGAGGTTTAATGATTTGTCACATAGTGCTAAAGCGTCACCGATCGAAGTCCCTTGTTGAGGAATAGCATCAGTATTAACCTCGTTTATGTACATTTCAGCTGCTTTTGTATCATGCGTCATGGGTAACTGCAATAAAGCATTTTCTGCAAAAACAATTAAACCGACCCGGTTAACATCTAAAGTTTGGACCAGGTTTTTAATTAACTCTTTAGCTGCCGATAGTCTTGTTGGGTTTATATCAGCACTCAACATACTATTACTGACATCCAATGCAACCATTAAATCGATGTCTGTGTTTTTAGATTCCGCCGGTATAATTTTTCGGGGATTTGCAGCTGAGATTATTAAAAGAGCCAACCCTATTAGTATTAATAAAGGTTTGATGAAAAATAATCTCAGTGAAAATGATTTAATAAATTGGGCAATCAATAATGAGTTTCCCAATTTAGTTTGAATCTTTCTTCTCCAGAAAAATGCATAAACAACCAATGACACAGGGACCAATAGCAAAAACAGAAAGTTGAGATATTCAATATGTTGGAAGGAAAACATCAGTCTGTATTAATACATTAAATTTTTGCAACGATTTTAACCGGCTCTTTATCTGAAGATTTTTAGATCTTGTCTTAGCCACTTCAATAACTGTACTAAAACTTCAATAACTGTACTAAAAATGGGTAATTATTTAAAAAAACGGATTTTTAAAGAATCATGGCATTATTATTTCCTGATGAATCCGTAGAAAATTTTTATAATAATTAAACCAGGTTATCCATAAGGTTGATTATGCAAACACCAAGTTTTATTCAAGAGGTCAGAAAGGAGTTGGGTAAAGTAATTATTGGCCAGCACAATATGATAAACCGTCTCCTGATCGGATTAATGAGCAATGGACATATGCTGCTGGAAGGTGTGCCGGGACTTGCTAAAACACTTTCTATCAAGAGCCTGGCAAAATGCCTTGATCTTCGATTTAGCAGAATTCAGTTTACGCCTGATCTTTTGCCCGCAGATGTAACGGGTACAAAAGTTTATAACCAGGAACTTAGCAAATTCGACGTTCGCAAAGGGCCGATCTTTGCCAATTTTATCCTGGCCGATGAGATCAACCGGGCTCCCGCTAAAGTGCAAAGTGCATTGCTGGAAGCGATGCAGGAAAGACAGGTTACTATTGGAGAGCAAACTTTTTT
>DASTZB010000412.1:0-6468 GCA_035764525.1 Chitinophagaceae bacterium
ACGAAATCCCTATAGCAGTGATTATAAAATTGGACTGGATGAGGATTACAATATCATTGCTTACGAAGCAACATTCTATCAAAACGGCGGAGCCGCCGCTGATCTGTCACCGGCAATTTTAGAACGTACATTATTTCATTGTACTAATAGCTATTTTATTCCCAACGTAACGGCAACTGCTCATTCATGTAAAACTAATTTGCCACCTAATACAGCGTTCCGTGGTTTTGGCGGTCCACAAGGCATGTTTGTGATTGAATCCGCCATAGATCATGCAGCAAAAAGGTTGGGTATTGATGCTTTAGTGATACAACGAAAAAATATGATGGATGATGGCCATGAAATGCCTTATGGACAAATTATTAAAAACAGCGAGGCAAAAAATTGCTGGGATGAAGTAATAAGTAAATATGATATCGAAGCGATCAAAAAGGATATTGATGATTTCAACAAACAAAATGATTTTGTAAAAAAGGGAATGGCATTGATGCCGGTTTGTTTTGGTATTTCATTTACAAATACAATGATGAACCATGCACGGGCTTTGGTGCATGTATATTCCGATGGATCAGTTGGTGTAAGTACCGGTGCAGTGGAAATGGGCCAGGGCGTGAATTCTAAAATGATACAAGTTGCCGCAAAGACACTTGGCATTTCAACTGATAAAATAAAATTAGAGACGACCAACACAACAAGAGTTGCCAATACTTCACCTTCAGCAGCAAGTTCTACGGCTGATTTGAATGGCAAGGCACTATTGCATGCATGTAACCAGATCAATGAACGGCTCCACTCATATATAAAAACAGAAATAGCGAGTAATATTGAAAGTATCGTTGAAATAAAAGATGAAAGAGTTTATATAAATGATGAGCCCACTGTTTATGCCTGGAAGAATTTGATTCAGCAGGTCTTCATGAAAAGGATCAACCTGAGTGCAAAAGGTCATTATGCTACTCCGGTGATCCATTTTGACAAAACAATTGAGAAAGGTCATCCATTTGCCTACCATGTTTATGGCACTGCTATTATTACCACGACTGTTGATTGCATTCGGGGTACGTATGAGATCGATTCGGCGCATGCGGTTCATGATGCAGGTTCAAGCATTAATCATTTGGTCGACCTGGGTCAGTGTGAAGGCGGTATTGTACAGGGCATTGGATGGATGACGATGGAAGAAGTTGTATACAATGAAGAGGGTAAGCTGCTAAGTAATGCACTCAGTACTTACAAAATTCCCGATATTTATTCTGTTCCTAAAGATCTGACAGTACAATTTCTGAATACAGACAAGAACAATTTGGCAATTCTTAAATCGAAAGCAGTTGGTGAACCGCCTTTGATGTATGGTATCGGCGCTTTCTTTGCCATTCGTAATGCCGTACTTGCATTTAATCCGGAATCAGCTATCAAATACAATGCACCTATCACTCCCGAAAAAGTTTTGATGGGTTTGTATAATAGGTAATAATATTTGTTAACCGAACGTCAATATTGTTTTTACGCTTTCGTTGCGACGAACAGCCTTCTGACGTTTGACATTTCATAATAAAATAGAAAATTGACCAGATGAAAAAGATACACAGTAACCAATGCTGGGTAGATAATAAACTTCAAGCGGCCACAATAAGTTTTGAAAATGATATTATCACTGATGTTGATTATAAAAAACACGAAGATGCGGAAGATGTTGGTGATAATATTTTGATGCCCGGTGTCATCGATGTCCATGTACATATTAATGAGCCAGGGCGCTCAGATTGGGAAGGTTTTGATACAGTTACAAAAGCTTCAGCAGCTGGTGGCATTACTACAATTGTCGATATGCCGCTTAACTCAAGTCCCGTTACAACAAGTTTGAGAGCTTTCAATGACAAGCTATTTGCTTCGGTAAGTCAATTGCATATCAATTGTGGCTTTTATGGTGGTTTTATTCCCGGAACATCAAATCACCTGGAAAATCTGATAGATGGAGGAGTTCTTGGAATAAAATCTTTTCTTACACATTCAGGTATTGAGGAATTTCCGAATGTAACAGAAAAAGATCTGGATAAAGCAATGCCGATAATTGCAAAGCATGATATTCCGCTGCTTGTTCATTGCGAAATTTTTGATAAAGAAGTTGATTGTGATTTTGAAAGTAATCCAACAAGTTATAAACATTTTTTGGCCAGTCATCCTAAACAATGGGAAACAGACGCAATTGAATTGATGATCAAACTTTGCCGTAAACATAATTGCAGGGTGCATATCGTACATGTCTCATCTGCGGAGTCATTGAAAAAAATCGAAAAAGCAAAACAGGAGGGCTTGCCTATTACTGCTGAGACTTGCCCACATTATATTTATTTCAATGCAGAAGATATTCCGGATGGACATTGCATTTATAAATGTGCACCACCAATTCGTGATAAGAAAAACAATGACTTACTAAAGCAAGCTTTGCAAAATGAAATTTTAGATTTTATTTCTTCAGATCATTCGCCGGCTTCACCTCCTATAAAAGAGATCGAAACAGGTAATTTGAAGAAAGCATGGGGAGGTATTGCGGGTTTACAGTTCTTATTGCCTGCTTCATGGACAGCTTTAAAAGAAAATATGTCATTGGAAGAATTCATTCCTTTAATTACTTCACAACCTGCTAAGTTTATTAATGAAAAAAATAGGGGTGAGATCAAACCAGGTAATTATGCAGATCTCGTGATCTGGGATCCTAATGAAAAAAGAAAAATAAGAGAAGAAGATATTTTATTCAGGCATAAAATAAGTCCTTATATTGGCGAAGAGCTTTTTGGAACTATTCTGCAGACAATGGTAAATGGAGAAATTGTGTTCCAGGAGGGCAAGATCATCAACAAAAACAAAGGCAAATGGCTTTTGAGAAAGCAAGAGAAAGAATCAAAGAACAACCTTCATTTACCCTCCTGACTGATCTGGCTGCAGAAAGGTTGGGAGGAAAAGTCTTATATGCTACCGATGACTTTTTTGCAGGAAAAGAAAATCTTATAAAGCCAGGCCGTGGCATTTTTATTCCTGATGAATATACTGATCGTGGCAAATGGATGGACGGTTGGGAAAGCCGGCGCAAAAGAGTTCCAGGACATGATTGGGCAGTTATTCAGCTGGCCACAAGCGGAAGAATAACTGGCTTTGATATCGATACCAATTTTTTTCTTGGTAATCATCCTCCACATGCATCTATTGAAGCTGCTTATATAAATAACTCATCATCTATTACAGATTGGGATAAAGTCTTATGGAAAGAAATTTTATCCAAATCACATTTGGACGCCGGTTCGCAAAATTTTTATTTAAGCACTAGTGACGAATTATTTACTCATCTACGACTCCATATTTATCCTGATGGTGGAGTAGCAAGATTAAAAGTGTACGGGAATATTTATAAAGATTGGAGTAGTCAAAACAAAAATGAAGAGATCGACCTGGCAGCTGCCATCAATGGAGCAAAGGCTTTAATGTGTAATGATATGTTCTTTAGTTCTATGAACAATCTGATAATGCCGGGCCGCGGAATTAATATGGGCGATGGTTGGGAAACAAAAAGAAATCGTACCCCAAACAATCGCGACTGGGTTATTTTAAAGCTTGCACATCGCGGAATGGTCGACAGGATAATCGTTGATACTTGTCATTTTAAAGGTAATTACCCTGATAGTTGTTCGGTAGAAGGTTGTGATAGTAGTGATGATAACTCTGTTATTGAGAATAAAGCTGAATGGAAAACTATTTTGCCTCAACAAAAACTCAGCGCTGACAGTGAGCATAATTATAGAAATGAGATAGTAAAACACGAAACTATTAGTCATGTGCGTCTAAATATATTTCCTGATGGTGGTGTCAGCAGGCTTAGATTGTTTGGAAAGATCACTAAATAATGACTTTACTCATTGTACTATATGGCATTCTTTCGATCATATTGGTTATGTTGATTGTCATGTCATACCGGTTGCCTTCCCTCTTAAAACATAACTCTTCAAATAGTGATGAGAAACAGCAGGAGAAGATAAATACAACGCAGAATTTTATTTATGCAGGTATTGTTCTTGTTATTCTTGCCTTCGTTGGAAACACATATTTATTAGTGAAGGGAACTCCACGGGAAAGCCATTTAATGGAATGGCTCAATATAATTATCCGTGTTATGCATTTCACATTTGGCATTGCCTGGATCGGCGCTTCGTTTTATTTTGTTTTTCTTGAAAATGCCCTCAACAGGACTGAAAATGTAAGAGATGAGCTGGCAGGAAATCTTTGGGCTGTTCACGGCGGCGGGTTTTATTATCTCGAAAAATATAAAGTGGCGCCTAAAACAATCCCAAGACACTTGCATTGGTTCAAGTATGAAGCATACTTCACATGGTTATCAGGCTTCAGTTTGCTATTTATAGTTTATTACTTTAATGCCTCTGCGTTATTGATTGATAAAAATATATTAGATATAAGTTCTTTAGCGGGCATAAGTATTGGTATTAGCTCTTTTATTATTGGATGGATAATTTATGATCTGCTTTGTAAATCACCATTAATCAAAAAACCCGTTTTGTTTATAACTCTTGGTTTTGCATTACTGGTTGGTTTTGCATATTTCTACACACAGGTTTTTAGTAGCCGGGCTGCCTATATCCATTTCGGGGCAATGATCGGTAGTATTATGGTAGCAAATGTATTCTTTGTGATAATCCCTTCGCAGAAGGCGATGGTAAAGGCTGCGAAAGAAAATAAACCGCTAGATCCACAGTTGGGAAAAAATGCACTGGCTCGTTCATTGCACAACAATTATTTCACATTGCCTGTGTTATTTGTAATGGTGAGTAATCATTTTCCCTCAACATTTGGATATAAATATCCATGGCTGGTACTTGCTATTATTTCTTTAGGAGCCGCAGGAGTAAAACATTACCTTAATCTAAGGGAAAAGAACCAGCAAAGTTTCTGGGTAATGCCGGTATCAGTTATCATTTTGTTAGCGGCATGTTTTGTTTCTGCGCCTGCAGCGAATCCGAATGCATGTAAATCTTCAGTAAGTTTTGCCCAGGTAAACACGATCATCCAGTATCGATGCATAAGCTGTCATTCATCAAAACCAACCGATGATGTTTATAAAGCGGCACCAAATGGAGTAACCTATGATACGCCGAATGATATTGTAAAGAAGATAGGTTTAATTATGCAAAGAGCAGTACTGACAAAGACAATGCCGCAAAATAATAAAACGAATATGACTGAAGCAGAAAGGGATCTACTCCGTTGCTGGATCGAGCAGGGAGCATCAATAAAATAGTTTATGACACTACAGGATTTTAATAATTTAGATAGGGATACTGCAGCTAAAGAATTGTTTGGTTGTTGCGGGTCACAGAATTGGGTTTCATTACTGCTGCAAAAATTTCCTTTTGGATCGCAGGAAACTTTGATTGAAAAAGCGAGGGAGGTGTGGTATGATGAGTGTAACAAAAATGATTGGCTAGAATCATTCAGACATCATCCTAAAATAGGAGACAAGAAAAGTTTAACTGAAAAATTTGCAGGGAAAGAGCAGGCAAGTGTGGCCACAGCAACTGAAGAAATAATTGATGCCCTGGCAAAAGCGAATAAAGAATATGAAAAGAAATTTGGATTTATTTTTATCGTATGTGCGACGGGTAAATCACCTGAAGAAATGTTGCGTTTACTGAAAGATAGATTAAAGAATAATATCGATGATGAATTAACAATAGCAATGGGTGAACAACATAAGATCACGTTGATCCGATTTAGAAAACTTTTAGAGGACCTTCAATTTTTAGAAATGAGCCAGATAACCACACATGTGCTGGATACAGCTGCAGGTAAACCGGGGAATGATATTAGCATCATGCTTCAGCGATTGCATACTGATGGGTACGCGACAATTGCACAAGGAATTACTAACAATGATGGAAGAATAGCGGATCTATTACCCCCTGATAAGAAATTGCAACATGGAGTTTATAAATTAGTTTTCGAAACAGGGATCTATTATTCTGCAAAAAATATAAAAACCTTTTACCCGTTGGTAGAGATTCCCTTTATGATTTCTGATGATAGCCACTATCATGTGCCCTTGTTGATAAGTCCATTTGGATATTCCACTTATCGTGGAAGCTGATAACGATTAAACTTTCCGTATGAACTATACAATTCCGCTTAATAAAAAAGAGAAACTTTTTGGTAGCCTTAAAGAAGCAAATACCGCATTTCAAAAAATTTACCCGGGTGATAGAAGCGAACGACAACCTGTGCATACCTTATACGGGGGTGCCAACTTGTTTAAATATGATTCTGCAATAACATTAGGTGAAAGGGCTTTAGAAGTATTGGAAACCTATGCTCCTGATCATAAAGTTTTTGGAGATGTATTTGGTTTTAATGACCCCGGATTCAGCAAGCAGATCCATGATAAAGTAATTAATAAACTAAAAAAAG
>DASTZB010000413.1:0-12929 GCA_035764525.1 Chitinophagaceae bacterium
TTCATGAAAACCAAGTCCAACAAAATAATTTGCTACTTTCTCTTTTAATGTATAGCGCAAATAATTTTCTTCCACTGACGGAGTAATTGTGATGGCTGTCGGGATCTCAATATTATCCAATCCATCGATCCGCAGAATTTCTTCTACGATATCTGCCGGTAATGAAATATCAGGTTTGCTGAAAGGAACGGCTACACGAATCTCATCAATCCCGTCTTTTAATATTTCGAATCCAAGATTATTTAAAATATTTTTTACAGTATCAGGATGATAGTTTTTACCGCTGAGTTTTTTCAGGTAATGATATTTAAGAGAAACCTGTGTTTTATTTGGCGGATCAGGATACACATCAACAATATCAGATGCAAATTGGCCACCACCGAGCTCTTTGATCATAAGCGCAGCTCGTTTCAGCACTGTAACGGTGTTGGATATGTCGATGTTTTTTTCAAAACGTGTAGCCGCATCGGTTCTCAATCCATGGCGGAAACTTGTTTTGCGAATGTCAATGGGATTGAACCAGGCACTTTCCAAAAAAATGTTCTTTGTCTTATCAGTAACACCTGAATGCAATCCGCCAAAAACACCTGCGATACACATTCCTTCTTCTGCATCACAGATCATCAGGTCTTCTTTGCTTAGTTTTCTTTCTTTTTCGTCCAGCGTAATGAACTTTGTTCCTTCAGGTAAATTTTTCACCACAATTTTCTTACCTTTTATTTCATCGGCATCAAAAGCGTGAAGTGGCTGGCCTGTTTCGTGCTGAATGAAATTGGTAATATCGACAATATTATTAATGGGACGAAGTCCTATAGATTTTAATTTCTTTTGTAACCAAACTGGCGATTCCTTTATTGAAACACCGGCAATGCTAACTCCACTATAACGATGACAGGCCGTTGTATTTTCAATTGAAACAGAAACCGGCAATGATTTGTTTTCGATCTTAAAACCATTGCTTGTTGGCAATTTAGGTTTCAGATCTTTTTTATCATGATGATTAAGATAGGCACACACATCTTTTGCAACTCCCCAATGGCTCATTGCATCCATCCGGTTTGGCGTGATTCCAAGTTCATAGATCCAGTCTTCATAAGGTTGAAAATATTCTGCGGCATCTAAACCCACTTTTGCATCTTCCTTTAAAACCATAATGCCCGAATGTGAAGCACCTAAACCAACTTCGTCTTCAGCGCAGATCATCCCATAGCTTTCCACGTTTCTGATCTTTGCCACCTTCATTGTTAGTGGTTCATTATTTAATGGGTAAATCGTTGTTCCGACTTTTGCAACAATAACTTTTTGACCGGCCTCAACATTTGGTGCGCCGCAAACAATTTGCAATGGCTCGCCATTTCCTACACTAACTTTTGTAAGTGTGAGCTTATCTGCATTAGGATGTTTTTCGGTAGAAATAACTTCACCAATTACAAGGCCTTTCAGCCCACCTTTCACTTCTTCATATTTTTCAAAACTTTCCACTTCTAACCCGATAGAAGTGAGAATACGGGCCAATCTTTCGGGTTCGACCGTCACGGGTAAATATTCACTCAGCCATTTATAAGAGATAGTCATGTGTTCGATTTCATTTCTGGTGCGGACAAAGATAATTGATTGAAGGCAGAAGAAATTTTTGCAGCAATGGGTATAAATTTTATGTAATTGCAAAAATATTTTTTATAAATTACAGATGGTGTTTATAAAAACTGATGTGGAAAAGCTTGTGAAGTTTTCGTTAGGAAAGAAAAGTTTTTTTTGTCTGCATTTGGCTTTTATATTCGCCGTCTGACTGAGGGATAACGTTTCGAACCAAACCAACTAAATCAGTGAAAAAGGCTGGAAAACTAACCCAAAGGTCATTGGTGTGAAATCAATGGTTTAAATTTTTATCGCCCTAATTCAACGATGGAACTTACTAATCTCAACAAGGACCGCAAGCAAAGAAGAAAGACATCATCCGACCTAAGCAGTTTAGTTTATGGTAAAATACCACCACAGGCAAAAGATCTTGAAGAAGCAGTTCTCGGTGCAATCATGCTTGAAAAAAATGCATTTGATGTTGTCATTGAAATTTTAAAGCCCGAATGTTTTTATGTAGATGCTCACCAGCGTATCTATCGTGCGATGCAAGGCCTGGCACAAAAGAACAAACCGATCGATATTCTTACTGTTGTTGAAGAATTGAAGACCCGCGAGGAGTTGGATATGGTAGGCGGACCTTATTATGTTACTAAACTTACCAATGCGGTTGTTTCATCGGCGCATATTGAAACACATTCAAGAATTATTCTTCAAAAGTTTATTCAAAGAGAACTAATACGTGTAAGCGGAGAAATCATTGGTGACGCTTATGAAAATTCAACCGATGTTTTCGATCTTCTGGATGATGCAGAAAGCAAATTGTTTGAAATTACAAGCAATCACCTGCGTAAAAATTTTGATACAATAGATTCTGTGTTGGTAAAAACCATTCAGCGTATTGAAGACCTTCGTCACAAGAATGAAGACGTTTCCGGTGTGCCAAGTGGTTATGCCTCTCTTGACAGAATTACTTATGGCTGGCAAAATACTGACCTTATCATTCTTGCTGCAAGACCGTCGGTAGGTAAAACTGCTTTTGCATTGAACCTGGCAAGAAATGCTGCGCTGCATGCGAGCAAACCAACACCAATCGCTTTCTTTTCTTTAGAGATGAGTGCTGGTCAATTGGTGCAACGTATTCTTGCTGCAGAAAGCGAAATATGGCTGGAGAAAATTGCCCGTGGGAAATTAGAAGAGCATGAAATGAAGCAGCTTTATGCTCGCGGTATTCAGCGACTGGCAAAAGCTCCGATATTTATCGACGATACACCGGCCTTAAACATTTTTGAACTAAGAGCTAAATGTCGTCGTTTAAAAAATAAACATAATATCGGGTTGGTATTGATCGATTACCTGCAACTGATGAGTGGAACAAGCGACAATAGAAATTCCAACCGAGAACAGGAGATCAGCAATATTTCAAGAAACCTGAAAGCACTTGCAAAAGAATTAAATATTCCGATAGTGGCGCTTTCACAATTGAGCCGTGAGGTAGAGAAAAGAAAAGAAGGAGCAAAGATTCCACAGCTGAGTGATCTGCGTGAATCCGGAGCTATCGAACAAGATGCCGACATGGTTATGTTCCTTTATCGTCCCGAGTATTATGATATTACTGCAAATGAAATGGGTGAAAGCAATAAAGGTGAAACTCACATAAGAATTGCAAAACATAGAAATGGTGCATTGGATACAGTGAAACTGAAAGCACTTTTACATATTCAAAAATTTGTAGAAGATGATGGAAGCGGTATGGCCGGACTTGGTTTACCGGCAGGAAGCTGGAAACCAGTACCAGATGATGCAGCAGGTGGTGGAGATGCCAAGTTGTTTATACAAACAGGAAGTAAAATGAACGATCTTCCGTTTAGTGATGAAGAAGAAACGCCGTTCTGATTTTAGGTTGCAGATTTAAGATTTTAGATTTAGTTCGGATTGATTCCGGACTTTTTTATTTTTAAGGTTTATGACACTTCCTTTTTTTTATATTGAAGAGTTTGATCCTTCACAAAAGGAAATTGTATTAGATGAAGATGCCTCACGGCATGTTGTCCAGGTTTTGAGGATGAAAGAAGGAGAGAAGTTAAACCTCACTGACGGGAAAGGAAATTTAATTACTGCCGAAATTATAGATGATCATAAAAAGCATTGCACAGTAAAAGTAATTGACTCACGATTCACGTCTCACATCTCACGAAAAATTACCATTGCTATTTCATTATTAAAAAATGCCAATCGCTTTGAATGGTTTTTAGAAAAGGCAACAGAAATTGGTGTGAGTGAAATAATTCCACTGGTATGTGAAAGGACAGAAAAACAAAAATTCCGTTATGACAGAATGAAAGGAATTTGTATAAGCGCAATGTTACAATCACAGCAAGTTTGGTTGCCGGAGTTGTATGAACCAGTTAAGTATATAGAGTATATACAGTCTATAACGGTCAATACCAATTTAACAAAATTCATTGCTCATTGTGAAGACAAGGCGGGAAAGAAAAACCTTTCAACCTTACAACCCTTAAATCATTCAGCCATCCTGATCGGCCCCGAAGGAGATTTTACAAATCAGGAAATAGGACTTGCACTACAAAATAATTTTATTCCTGTAAGCTTAGGTGAAACAAGGTTGAGAACGGAGACAGCTGGAGTTGTTGCAGCTACCTTACTTAGCCATATCTGATAAATTCTCTCCTTCCTTTTTTAATAATGGTACATTCAATTCCACCAAATGTGCTTTTTGCTTTTTTGCACGACTCCGCATAGTCATATTAAGCATTTCAACGATGAATGAAAAAGCCATGCCGAAGTAAATGTAATTTTTTAAATGAAGCTTTTCTGCTTGTTCATGATCCCAACCTTCAATTACCAAGCTTAACCCGATCATTACTAAAAAAGAAAGAGCCAGCATTTTTACAGTTGGATGCCTATGTACGAAAGAAGAAATAGCAGGACTGAATAAGAACATTACGATCATAGCAACCACAACAGCCGCTATCATGATCTCAATATGTTTCGCTGTACCGCCAGCAGTTATCACGCTATCAAAAGAAAAAACTGCGTCAATGATCATGATCTGCACTATCGCTTGTGCTATTGAAATGCCTTTACCTTTATTGACCGTTACATTTGGATCTTCGCCTTCCAATTTTGTATGAATTTCTTTTACTGATTTATAAATTAAAAATAAACCACCAAGTAACATAACAATGCTTGCAATGTCAAAACCTTTTCCAAACCAACTCTCTGGTATAATGTATTTTCCCTTTTGCGCCAACAACCAGCCAAGGCCCATTAGTAAAAGACTTCTGGAAATAATTCCGGTGATCATCCATATACGACGAACTCTTTTCTGATCTTTTGCCGAACTCAGCCGGTTCAGGATTATGCTTACAAAAATTACGTTATCAATGCCCAAAACCACTTCGAGTATTACCAGGACAATAAAACTGATGATACTTTCTGATGTAAAAAGATGTTCCATGTTTTTTTAATTATTAGAAAGATATTTACAAATGTTCTTTACAATGCCCGGTCCTTCATAAATAAAACCTGTCCAGACCTGTACCAATGATGCACCGGCATCAAACTTTTCTTTTGCATCTGCACTTGTAAAAACTCCACCGCTTGCAATGATCGGTATTTCTCCTTTTGTTTTTTCAAAAATATATTTTACAATCTCTGTTGACCTTTTTTGCAAAGGTTTTCCACTTAATCCCCCGGTTTCCAAAGTTCCGATCCTTAGATCATGTTCCAGCCCTTCACGGTCTATGGTGGTGTTTGTGGCAACAAGGCCATCCAATTTTATCTCCAATGCAAGATCAATAACATCATCAAGTTGTTCACTGGTAAGATCAGGAGCTATCTTTAATAAGATAGGTTTCGCTACTGCTTTGCCATTATTGATCATTTGTAAATGCCGGAGAATTTTTCGCAATGATTCTTTTTCCTGCAATTGTCTTAACCCTGGTGTATTCGGTGAACTTACATTCACAACAAAATAATCAACATAATGATGCAACTCTTTAAAACAAATTTCATAATCTTTCCACGCCTCTTCGTTAGGAGTCATTTTGTTTTTGCCGATGTTGCCGCCAATAATAAGGCGTTGGCTGCTGACTATGGACTGTCGACTATGGACTGTCGACTGCCATTGACGTAACCTTTCAGCAATTACTTTCACTCCATCATTATTAAACCCCATGCGGTTGATCAATGCTTTATCTTTTGGCAAACGGAAAAGCCTTGGTTTATCATTGCCTGCTTGTGGTAACGGCGTTACAGTTCCTATTTCTACAAATCCAAAACCCAGTGTTTCCAATTCCCTCAAATACTTTGCGTTCTTATCAAAGCCTGCCCCGAGGCCAATGCGATTGGGAAAATCCAGATTCCAGGTCTCAAATTCCAATTCACCCTTGGGAGATAAAATTGCAGCGAGCAGCTTTCTCAAAAAGCCAATACTACAAAGCATTTGCAGGCAATTCATTGAAAAATAATGAATCCCTTCTGTTGGAAAAAGGAATAATATCGAACGCAGGATCTTATACATAAAAGTGCTGCGAAGATAAGAACCCAATTTGTAGGGGATATGGCAAAAACTTTAACTTTGAACTATAAGGTTGCATAAACAACTTTTCGTAAATTTGGTGTCGAAAGTTGAATAGAATTACAGAACGTATAAGTGAGCAATTTGCGAGGCGAAGCAGCAAATTGGAAACAACAGAAGTTTAATAGAATTGCAAGAGCTGGTATCAAAAAAATTAAAAACATTTTTTATGCAAGAAGCATATATAGTAGCTGGATACAGAACCGCAGTTGGTAAAGCAAAACGAGGAGGATTTCGTTTTTATCGTCCTGATGACCTCGCGGTGGATGTGATAAAAGGATTGATGGCAAGTATGCCGCAACTGGATGCAAAACGTGTGGATGATGTGATTGTTGGTAATGCTGTGCCGGAAGCCGAGCAGGGTTTGCAATTCGGTCGCATTATTTCTGCAAGAGCTTTGGGAATTGATGTACCGGGTGTAACAGTGAATCGTTATTGTGCATCGGGGTTGGAAACAATTGCGATCGCTACTGCGAAAATAAGAATGGGAATGGCGGATTGTATCGTAGCCGGAGGCACAGAGAGTATGAGCCTTGTCCCTACTGCAGGTTGGAAAACTGTTCCAGCCTATTCAATTGCTAAAGATGAACCGGACTATTATTTAAGCATGGGATTAACAGCCGAAGCAGTGGCAAAAGAATTTAATGTTAGTCGTGAAGCGCAGGATGAATTTTCCTATAACTCACATCTGAAAGCGATAAATGCAATTAAGAATGGGTATTTTAAAAATGGCATTCTGCCGATCCCTGTTGAAGAAGTTTATCTTGATGAGAAAGGAAAAAAACAAAAAAGAAATTATACGGTTGATACCGATGAAGGTCCCCGTGCAGATACCTCAATTGAAGTATTAGCAAAATTAAAACCGGCCTTTGCGGCGAATGGTTGTGTGACTGCAGGCAATTCATCACAAACAAGCGATGGCGCTGCATTTGTCATTGTGATGGGAGAGAAGATGGTGAATGAACTTGGTTTAAAACCGATCGGCAGGTTGGTTGGCTCTGCAGTTGCAGGCGTTCATCCCCGCATTATGGGTATCGGACCTGTCGCTGCTATTCCAAAAGTGATGAAGCAAACGGGAATGAATATTTCACAAATCGACCTCATAGAATTAAATGAAGCATTTGCATCACAGGCAATCGCTGTTATTCGTGAAGCAGGTCTTGATCCTTCTAAAGTAAATATAAACGGTGGGGCGATTGCTCTTGGTCATCCACTTGGTTGTACTGGTTGCAAGCTCACTATTCAGAATCTCCATGACATGAAGAGGCTCAACAAAAAATATGGGATGGTGACAGCCTGCGTTGGTGGTGGTCAGGGTATTGCAGGGATTATTGAGAACCTGTAGTTTTCTGTACCTGGCCTCAACAATTGTCTATAAAGTTTTCCCATTTTCCTCACGGGAGAAGAATTTGCCTTTCATTTAGACATCCTTAAACCATTTTATAACTTTAAAGTCAACATTAGCACTACCAACCAAAACCCTTGTTATGGATAGAAGAGAATTTGTAACTGCAAGGAAAAAAATTGCATCGGTCCGCACTAATGAACCAAAAGAGACCGTCCGCACTTTTTCCGGTCTTACTCCCTACAATGGCCCATGGACATCAAATGAAGTAATTCATCTTCTTAAAAGAACCATGTTTGGTTCAACACCTGATGATATCAATTATTTTCTGGGACTTGGAATGAACCAATCAATCGACACATTATTGACAGTGTCAGCGACACCACCTGCACCACCGGTAAAAAATTATAACAACAATAATATTCCTGCTACAGATCCTGATTATAATATACCGATGGGGCAAACGTGGGTTACTATTAATACCACCGATGCAGATGGACAAAGAAGAAACTCATTAAAAGCGTGGTGGATGGGATTAATGATAAACCAGGAAAGAAATATAAGAGAAAAGATGACGCTTTTCTGGGCTAATCATTTTTCTACTGAAACAAATGATTTGGGTAGAATGATCTGGGCCTATAATTATAATGCTCTTTGCCGGAAGAATGCCCTTGGAAACTTTAAACAATTTGTAAAAGATATAACATTAGATGCAGCGATGCTTCGTTATTTAAATGGTTATTTGAATATCAGTACAGCACCAGATGAAAACTATGGTCGTGAATTACAGGAATTATTTACACTGGGAAAAGAAAATAACCCCAACTACACTGAAGATGATGTAAAAAAAGCGGCAAGGGTTTTAACGGGGTGGAAAATAAATGCAAATACAAACACATATAGTTTCAACTCTGCTCAGCATGATGTGACAAGTAAACAATTCTCGTCATTTTATAATAATACGGTTATAACCGGAAGGAGCGGTGCCACAGCAGGAGACCTTGAGCTTACTGATCTGATCAATATGATCTTTTCAAAGAGCGCAGAAGTATCAAGGTTTATTGTAAAAAAACTGTATCGCTATTTTGTTTATTATAAAATTGATACCACTACTGAAACAAATGTCATCGATCCATTAGCACAAATACTTGTTTCTAATAATTGGGAAATAAAGCCAGTTCTTACCGCCTTATTTAAAAGCGAACATTTCTTTGATACAGTAAACCAGGGTTGCTATATAAAATCTCCGGTTGACCTGGTGGTTTCTGTATGCAGAGAGTTTGGTATTGTGTTTCCGAATGCAACCGATTATGTAAATGCATACAACATGTGGAGCTTTATGCAAAGCTATGCGGCATTGTTGCAGCAAAATATCGGCGATCCACCGAATGTTGCCGGTTGGGCCGCCTTTTACCAGGCGCCGCAGTTTCATGAAACATGGATAAATGCGGATACTTATCCAAGAAGAAATCTTTTTACAGATACAATGATAGGCCCCGGATATACAAGAAGTGGTCAGAAAATAATTATCGACCCGGTTGCTTTTACAAAAAAGCTTTCCAATCCATCTGATCCGAATATTTTGATGAATGATGCACTAAGAATTTTATTCCGTATCGATCTTTCGGCAGCATCAAAGACAGCGTTGAAAAATCAGATTCTTCTTAGTAACCAGGCACAGGATTATTATTGGACCAATGCATGGGCTGCTTATATCAGTAATCCGACTGCGGCCAATTACCAGATAGTGTACACACGGTTGAGAGATCTTTATAAATATTTAATGGACCTGGCCGAATATCAATTGTGTTGAACAAAACCAACTGAAATGAAAAGAAGAGATTTTTTAAGATACACTGTTCCCGCGGCTGCCGCTACAACGGTGATCGGCAATATCCCGATCCGTACAATGGGAATGGAATCGCCGTTGATCCGTGCATTGATGGATAATCCTACCGATACCGATCATGTGTTGGTACTTGTGCAAATGAATGGAGGCAATGATGGATTGAATATGGTGGTTCCAATTGATAATTATTCGAGTTACATGGCGGCAAGAAGTAATGTAGCGATTCCACAAAATAAAATTCTGCCACTTACAGGAAATTCAAAAACAGGTTTGCATCCTTCAATGACAGGCATTCAAACTTTATTTAATGAAGGCAAAGCTGCAGTTGTGCAAGCAGTTGGTTATCCCAACCCTGATTTCTCACATTTTCGTGCTACAGATATTTGGATGAGTGCTTCCGATTCAAATCAATATGTAAACAGCGGATGGATGGGGCGTTATCTTGATAACGAATATCCCGGTTTTCCCAACGGTTATCCTAATAGTTCAATGACTGATCCGTTGGGAATACAAATTGGTTCCGTTACATCTCTTACATTCCAGGGTCCGCAGGTAAGTATGGGGATGAGCATTTCTGATCCTGTAAATTTTTATAATCTTATTAATGGCGTACAGGATACCGCTCCAAATTCACCAGCCGGTTATGAACTTACTTATATAAGAACGGTAGCAAGACAGACACAGCAATATGCAGACGTAATAAAAACGGCGGCGTTGAATGTCACTGCACAATCAACTTATCCATCAAATAACTCACTGGCTGATCAACTGAAGATCGTTGCACGTTTGGTCAAAGGTGGATTGAAAACAAGAGTGTATATGGTAAGCATAGGCGGGTTTGATACACATTCTACACAAGTAAACCAATCTGATACAACAACAGGTACACATGCAAACCTGATGAAACTATTGTCTGATGCCATCAAGGCGTTTATGGATGATCTGAAGTTTCTTGGTGTACAAAGAAGAGTTTACGGAATGACATTCTCAGAATTTGGAAGAAGAATAAAATCTAATTCAAGTTTAGGAACAGATCATGGCGCCGCCGCCCCTGTAATTTTATTTGGAGAATATGTAGCCGGCGGAGTGTTAGGCAACAGTCCAACAATACCTGCGAATGCCAATGTGAATGATAATGTACCGATGCAATATGATTTCAGAAGTGTTTATGCATCTATTCTCTCAAACTGGTTCTGTGTTGATAATACAACATTGCAAACAGTGATGCTTAAAAATTTCCAAAGCCTTCCGATCGTGAAAGCAAACTCATGTAATTCAACGACACCTGCTCTGCAGGATAAATTGCTTATTAAAAATTATCCGAATCCATTTACAGGTTCTACCACAATCATTTTTAAAACAGATGGCGGGCACACATCCATTATGATCATCGATACATTGGGAAGAATGATCATTACGCTTGTTGACCAGGATTATACTGGTCCCGGCGAATATTCCGTTACATTCAATGCCGATAAGTTTGCTGCGGGGGTATATTATGCAAGACTCCAGAATGGCGCTACGCAGCAGGTAAGGGCAATGCTGAAAGTGAAATAATTCTTTTAAAAATATAACCAATTATTTGTTGCAATCATCGTTGCAATTTTTTTAACAGCAACACTGATGCAAAAAATCATAGTTTTGTTGGATGCTTTTCAACGGCAACTATATTAAGAAGGCGATCTCATCAGTATTGCTTGTCATCTTGTTGCTGATTCACAGCATTAAACTTCTTCACACACATTCCGGAAATAATTCCTTTGCAAATCATAATTGCATTGGTAATTGCTTTGAAAAAAATGATAATGCTGAATTAGCAAAATCTTCTTCAGATTGCAGTATATGTAATTACCAACTAACTAAAGATGCAGATGATCTTGTGTACCCTGCATTTTTCAGTCCAATTACAGAGCAACTTACATTCAACACGAGTTTAATTTCATTTCACAAACTTTCTCATCCTTCTTCTTTAGAAAATCGCGGGCCCCCTGCCAATATTTTGTAAGAGCTTTTCTTACACGTCTTAATCAAATCAAATAATTCATTTGGCGTATTGCTCTTTTTGAGCTTTCCATTTTTATCAAATATGAACTATATAAGGTTTTCAAAATATTTTGTAACTATCATTCTATTCCTTGTTTTACTATCAATAAATAATTTTTGTCTGTCTCAGGTCACAGCTGACAGCACATCAAAGGATTCTTTGTTATTAAAACAGATCGAGGAGCAAATGAAAACGACTCCTCCGCCGGTTACACCCCAAACAAGGTCAAGTCTTTCATTTAACCCGGATATCGGGGTTATCGGCGACTTCCGTGGGTCATATATCAGCAAAGGACAGCGGAATTTTGATTTTTATTTAAATGAAACAGAAGTTTCGTTGCAGGCTGCTGTAGATCCTTATGCCCGCGCCGATTTCTTTCTTTCTTTTAGCAGAGATCCTGAAACCGGTAAATATGGAGTAGAAGTGGAAGAAGGCTATTTGACAACATTATCACTTCCTGCAGGATTGCAGTTGAAAGCGGGACGATTCAGAAGTGCCATTGGAAGATTAAATACGGTTCATCCGCATGCACTTCCTTTTATTGATATGCCAAACGCTTATGTTAATTATTTTGGTGAAGAAGGATTGAAAGACGAAGGATTATCATTAAGCTGGCTTTTGCCAACAAAAGCTTTTTACCAGGAATTATTATTCCAGGTAACATCCGGATATTCTGAGTCACCGGCATTTGCAAGAAGTGAAGGCAATCGTTTATTGTATGTAAGTCATCTGAAGAATTTTTTTACACTTAATGATGACAACACACTTGAATTGGGATTAACTGGTATTTCAGGTCCTAATGATTCTGCCCGGGTTTCCAATATGGCTGCGGTCGACCTTACTTATAAATGGAAGCCTGTAAAAATGAATACCTATCATTCCCTTACATGGCAAAGTGAATTTTATTTTAACCATGCGAGCCTTATGGACAACTATTCAATGAGCTCATTTGGCATGTATTCATTTATTCAATACCAATTAGCGAAGCGGTGGTTTTTAACGGGCAGGTACGATTATGGACAAAAACCGTATGATAAAACCCTTAAAGTAAACGCTTTTTCATTGACTGCTGGTTGGTATGCAACCGAATTTTCAAAACTTGAATTTGAAACAAAAACAACTGATGACAATATCGATAAAAGATATTACCAGGCCTGGTTGCGCTGGATATTTGTAATTGGTGCACACGGGGCACATCAGTATTAAAAATTATATATAAATAATCATGAAAAAAATATCAATTCTTAGTTTGTTCTTTTTTTGTATTTCCTCATTTGCTTTTGCAGACACGATCAAAATTGTGACGACAACGACCGATATGAAAAGTATCGCAGAACTTATTGGAGGAAATAAAGTTTCAGTTACTTCGATTGCCACTGGCTATCAGAATCCACATTTTGTAGATCCTAAACCGAGTTATATAATAAGTTTAACAAAAGCCAATCTTTTTGTTACCGTAGGGCTTGATCTTGAAACAGGTTGGTCACCGCAGTTGCTTTCAAGCTCACGC
>DASTZB010000414.1:0-5217 GCA_035764525.1 Chitinophagaceae bacterium
TGAATTACTGCATCGAATTTTCCAAGGGCATTTACCTGATGAGCACGTTTCTTTGTTTCTTCAATACTGGAAAGATCTGCTATCAATACATCTTCTGCACCCGGTGTTTTGTTTATTGCTTGCTTTCCCCGTTCCGCATTGCGTGCATGAAGTACAACCTGGTGCCCAAGATCGATCAATGCTTTTGCTGCCAGTTGTCCAAGTCCATCTGCTGAACCCGTGATGAATATTTTTGCCATTCACTAATGATGCTATTTGCTCACACTCGTTAAGGCCTCGGGGCATAAGCTCCCGTTTTGATCCATATGATCCATGCTTTTTTAAATTCTTCATGGCTCATCGGTGGAACTGTACGTCCCTCGCCAGGATTCCATCCTGCCTTGACAAGGCCATCATCAGCATGTTCAATTAATTGTTGTAAGGTTTTATTACCGTTTGTTTTTGGATTCACTAATTGTTTGGCTAATTGATTAGCTGTTCTTCCCTGGAAAACCATTTTCATATTTGCCGGGGGTAAATGCCAGTTGGGATGTCCCGGCGGTGTATTTAAGCCTTCAATATTCGTTGGTTGATGGCAGTTCGAACATTTCATTGCATAAATCCCTTTACCGTCTTTGCCTCTTTGTGGAAACATATTATGTAAACGATTATCGTCTCCCTGCAATGGTATTTCGCCGGCAGGATGACAGTTCATACAACGGGGACTCATCAACACTTTATATACTTCCATAAAAGCTTTGACTGATTCAACACTATCCTTATTAATTACTTCATTTTTTTTATTGCTGTTCGTGGATTCGTTTCTAAATCTAAAACTCATTAATACAATTATTGATAGAAAAATGGATAAAACAGCAATTGTTTTTATGGGAAGAAAATATTTTTTTCCAGGTTTGGAATGAAGTTTCATGTGAATGATTTTACATTTCAAAATTTCTAACTATGATCCTATATTCCTTTTCGTTGCATCTCTGCTGCTAACTGAATAGCTTTACGAATTCTCAGGTAAGTACCGCAACGGCAAATATTGCCGGCCATTGCATTATCAATATCCGCCTCAGTTGGATTCTTATTTTCTTTTAGAAGGACTGCAGCCGACATGATCTGCCCACCTTGACAATAGCCGCATTGTGGAACATCTAATTCAATCCACGCTTTTTGTAAAGGATGATCGTTCTTTTCGGACAGTCCTTCTATCGTTACAACCTTTCGCCCTACCGCACTGCTCACTTTTGTGACACAGGAACGGGCTGCTGCACCATTAAGATGAACAGTGCAGGCGCCACATTGTGCGATGCCACAGCCGTATTTTGTTCCAACCAGACCAAGAACATCTCTGAGCACCCACAGCAAAGGCGTTTCGGGATCTACGTCTACATTGTAGTTTTTATTATTAATATTTAAGGTGATCATAATTGAAATATAAATGATGAAAAATATTTTTAGGCCTTATTGATTTTGTTCAATTGCAAAATATATGGCTGTTCATAAAATCGGTTGCCTGTGTTTTTATACAATGCATTTGCTACTGCTCCGAATACCGGCGGAAATGGTGGCTCACCCAAACCGGTAGGATCAATATCATTTTGCACAAAATGAACTTCGATCTTTTTTGGTGCTTCGTGAAATCTTATCATTCTGTATCGATGGAAATTATTTTGTACGGCAGCACCATCCTTATGAGTTAATCCGCCATAAAGTGCATTACCAATTCCATCTACAACGGCGCCCTGCACCATATTCGTTGCGGCATCAGGATTAATTACAATTCCGCAATCCATCGCACTGAAAACTCTTTCCACATAAGGTTGCCCGTCTCTCATTACCAGGTCCACCACATGTGCAGCGTACGAATTGTGACAGAAATAAGCAGCAACCCCACGACTATACTTTTTATTTTCCGGGTTATTCCATCCGGATTTTTCTTTAACCAGTTTCAATACTCCTGCATATCTGTCAGCATTATAGTCATTGTTTTTACCAACAGGATTTTCTTTAGCTCGTTTTAAAAGCTCTAATCTGAAATCTATTGGATCCTTACCCATTGCTTCGGCAATTTCATCCAGGAAGGATTGCTCTGCAGCCGCATTGAAGTTTGATCGTGGCGCCCTGAATGCTCCAATCGTAATATTGGATGGTATCTGCCAACCTTCAGCAAGATAATTATCAACCGCACCTGCAGGAAACCTGTTAGCATGAATTGCATGTTCAGGAATGCCGCCGCCTTTTACATGAAATGCAATTAAATTTTTATTTGCATCCAGTGCGGCACGATAAGTAGCTGTATACATTGGACGATAGATACCATAGGTCATATCATCTTCCCGACTGTATACAAGTTTTACAGGAGCTTTTACTTTTTTAGAGATAAGGGCAGCTTCATAGATATAATGTCCATATGCCCTGAGGCCAAAGCCTCCACCCATGCGGGTCATTTGTATCTCTATCTTATCTGCAGGCAGGTTTAAAAGTTTTGCAAGAGTAGGCTCTGACCAACCCGGTGCTTGCAGAGGTCCGGCCACTAAAGCCTTTTCATCTGTAACATGAGCAAAAAAATTCATTGGCTCCATGCAGTTGTGTGCTAAGAACGGTGCATTGTAGGTACGTTCGATAACCTGGGCTGCATTTTTAAAAGCAGTTTCAGGATCTCCGTCTTTTCTTAATTGTGTAGCAGGTTTTTTTGCATACTCTTTCATTTTTTCCAATTGAGTACTCGTGGTTTCAAGCTCACCAGGAACAACAACTTCTCTCTTTCCGCTCATGATGTTTTTAGTATCGCCAGTTGGCTCCCAGGTCACTTTTAATTTTTTGCGGGCCTTCATTACTTCCCAGGTGGTTTTGCCTACCACTACCAGCAGATCATTGAATGATCTTGTATCAAAACCGCCTTGTTCAAAACCATCTTCATATAATTTTTGACTAAACACATCTTTGATACCCGGCATTTTCAAAGCTTCAGCTGCATCAAAAGATTTAAGCTTCATTCCGAAAGCAGGTGGATGTTCAATCATAGCGATCAGCATCCCGTCCACCTTATAATCCAATCCAAATAGTGGCTTTCCGGTTACGATCTTTAAACCCTCTACATTTTTCTGCGAATGTCTTACTACATTAAAATTCTTTACATCTTTTAGCTTCGGTCCTTTTGGAATTGGAATTTCCGAAGCTTTTGATGCGACGCTGCCATAGCTTCCTGACTTACCGCTTTTTTCATGATAAAGCATTCCTGCTTTAGTGGTCACTTCTTCTACTGGTACACTCCATGTTTGTGCTGCAGCTTCCATCAACATACTGCGGGCTGCCGCTCCTGCTTCACGCAGTGGTTTCCAATACATCCTCATTGAATTGCTTCCGCCGGTAAATTGCGGTCCCAATTTTACACTGTCATGCGGTCCCATTTCCACCACTACTTTTTGCCAGTCTGCTTCTAACTCTTCGGCTACCATCATAGGAAGTGAGGTCATCACATTTTGTCCGAATTCAGGGTTAGGGTTAAATATCTTTATGATATTATCAGGTGTGATCTTTATATATCCGGTTAGTTCATACCATTGATCAGGAGGCCCACTTAATTTATCTTCAAGCCCTAATTTGGCCAAAGCGCTGAAGCTTATCATCAATCCGCCGCCAGCAAGTGCGGATGATTTCAGAAATGTTCGCCTGCTATAATTAGTTTTAGTGTTTTCCATTTTTCAATCTTTAATATTTACTAATAATATTTTTCGCAACCTGATGTTCTGAAGGTTTAATAAATTTCGACCAGGAAGTTACGTCGTTTCAATAGGGATTTTTGAATGTCACTCGAAGTTAGAAGCGGGTACCTCAAATTTACCTGCAAAAATCAAGCGAGCAATTACGAAAATCAAATAATTCCTGAATCCTCCGGTACTTATTTATTTCACAACTTTTATTTCCCGCAACCACTTTTTTACTTTTGTTTCTGCATCCTTTGCGTTTTCCACTTTAGTAAGACGAGCCTGCCCATCGCTTTCCGTTCCTCCCTTGATCGAAAAGCCATCCAATATTTTACTTTTATTACATAATTCCTTTACTGTGTCGAAACTACTTCCAATTCCATATCCGTCGTTGGTATTGAAAGGCACAATGGTTTTTCCGCTAAGATCATATTGCCTCAAAAAACTTTTCATTGGAGGCGGTAACTTCATTCCCCATGTTGGAAAGCCTACAAACAATACGTCGTAGTTTTGAATGCTATCAATTTTTGTTTTTAATGGAGGCAAATAACCTGTCTCGTTTTCTTTCACTACCTGTTGAACCGTTGCCTGGTAATTTTCTGGATATGGCTTTTCTAATTCAATTGCTACTAATTTTCCCCCTACATTTTTTTGAATGATCTCCGCTATTGTCTTTGTGTTGTTTGTCCGGGACAAATAAACAATTAATACTTTGCTGGAATCTATAGTAGGTTCCACTTTGGCATATTTATTCTTTGTTCCTGACGGAGAACATAATGAAATCAAAAAAGAAAATGCCAATAGTATTTGGATCATAGAAATGTTTATTTTCATTAATCTCTAATCATTACTGCTATTTTCCTTTTTCTCGCCACATTATCTTTTACACAGACCTTAATACTTCTAGTTACTTTTCATTTTAACGGGCCTCATCAAATGCGAAAAAGTGAGTGAACCCATTTTCCATTTGCCATTTTCTTTGATGTATACTTCAGTCACCATAAAAGGATTAGTGACTTCTCGTCCACCAACTTCAGCAACCAGGTCAATGTCATTTAAAAGAATGGCAGTGTTGCCAAACATGTTTACTACGACTGAGTAAACCTCCGCTTTCTTATACCAAATGCCACCGCTTTTAATAGTAGTAATTTCCTGGGTTTTCCCCCAGGTTCCTCCCATGTGAATAAACATAGATTTATCGTCAAACAATTTGTCTAGCGATTCCACATTTTTCTCAGACATCCATTGCCATTTTTGTTTTGAAAGATTGATCACTTCCTGTTGTTCAGGTGTATTGTTTGTTGATGTTTTAATTGACTCCGTTGGTGGCTGTTGCGCATAAGAAGATTGTACACTCATTACTAACAAGCACAGCCCGAGGATTGATACTTTCATATATCTATTTAATTTATAAGTTAACAACAAAGGTCTTTGCATTCCACCGCCTGGTTAGTATACAGGTTACGGATTTACCTACCATTTTTACTGATTAACAATGCAACCCTCATCACCATTTGATTGA
>DASTZB010000415.1:0-5877 GCA_035764525.1 Chitinophagaceae bacterium
TAGACCCGTAGCATGATTTACTGAATCCAATCATTTCAACAACTTCTTCAAAAAACATGTTGAATTAAGCTTGTTGAAGTTTATGAATATTTGAATGTTATGAAAAAATTCTCAAAAGCATTTTTGAAATGTATAAACGAAACACAGATCACCAGCGTAAGGACAGGGAATGGCAGAGATAAATTTACAGGCATATGGATGGTTGTTGTTAAAGACCGGATATTTGGCCGTTCTTACTATGGTGCAGAGAAAAGCTGGTACACTGCTTTACTAAATAATGACCACGGTGAAATTAAATGTGGAGACGAGATCATTCCTGTTAAAGGTTTGAAACCAGCAGACATCAACTCAATTAATAAAGCGATCAATAGAGCCTACGAGAAAAAGTATCTGATAAAACCTCACAATAAAATATGGGTCGATGGTCTAGCTGCATCCGAAAGAGTAGCCCGAACGATGGAATTTATTCCTGTATGAACCTGTTTTTTACATTTATCAGACTGTTAATAAAAAGCAATCAGCCGGCATATACCGGCTGATCATTACTTGATCTCAATGGTTTTTGAAATCCTGCGTGCATTTTCTTTCTTGGGTAAGCTCAGATGTAGAACACCATTATCATAGCTCGCAGTGATCTTGTTAACATCAACTGAATCGTCGACTGTGAAACTGCGGCTGAAGGATTGCATCCTATATTCTTTCTTCAACCAACGTTCCTGTGCATTTTCTTCGTTGTGCTCCTGTTTTTGTTCATAAGAAACGGTCAACAGTTCATCAGTAACATTTAATTTGAAATCTTCTTTACGCAAGCCCGGCGCTATTAAAGACATTTCATAACTCTGGTCAGTTTCCCGAAGGTTAACGGGAACATTTACCTGCTGATCGATCCCGCTGAAGCCCCAGAAATCATCATTGAAAAAACGGTTCAGGTTGCTCTGAAACAACTGATCTACCCAATTGCTTGCAGTACCTGAAGGCATTGCAGTGTTGCCATTGTTTCTTTTGATAATACTTGTTTTCATAATAACCTCCTGTTTTTTTAATAGTGGTTCGCAAACAAAATGCCATGGCGGGGAGAGTGAAATTTTGACAATCTTTCTTGAAATTTTTTCAGCAAGACTGAATTTTTTTCATTGCCTTAATTTTCCGACACTATGTTGCTACAACAGGCAAATGCTTATCGTAAACTATCGGGTTCAAGGGCTTTCCAGTAATTAAGACATAGATTTAAAAAACAAAAGTCACGTAACTAGCTTATGTTTTTCATTATCCATTCAGCGACTTGTATTCATTAGGAGATTGTCCAACCCGTTGCTTAAACAAAGGGTAAAATGTTGCGGATATTTAAAGCCTGATTCACATGGCGATTGACCGATTGATTTGCTTTGGTCTACCATTTGTTGAAATAATTTTTTACGACAATGCTATTTGAATTTTTTCAAACAATGCTTTCACTTTTATTTTCGGATCGCCTTCACCCAAAGTTTCAATAGGTAAATAGCCCCGGTAGCCTGAAGCTTTGATCATGTTTATAAGTTTGTTCAAATCGGTGTCTGCCTCAGCGCCATTGATAAACATTTTTTCCTTTACCTGCCAGTTAACAGCATGCCTGATTGATTTTTCAATTTCTGCAAATGGCTCATTGATCCTGTAGCTGCCGATATCCAAAATGATCCCAAACCAGGGAGAGTTAATTGTTTCAACGATGCTGATGATCTGATCCGCCGTTTGAATAAAGTCATTATGATTTTGCATGCCAATGATAACTCCATGCTGTTTGCCATAATCCACGCAGGTTTGAATATCCCTCAGCATCCATTCTGTTACCTGCTCTCTTGGTATGCCTTCATTTTTTTGAGTACCTGAAAAAATTCTTAATACAGATGCACCAATTTTTGATGCAGCCTCGATCCAGTTTTTTACCAGTCGTACTTCCCCTTCACGTTTGGCCTTATCAGCAATAGTAAAATCATTTCTTACACCCGTGCCGGTTATCTCCAGCCCGGCTTTAAATGCTTTTCTTTTTATATCAAATAAATAATCGTCTGGTGGAATCTCCGGGTATCCCTTGAAATAATAAGCAGTGATGTCAACACCTTCAAAACCTGTAGCTGAACAAAACTCGATCAGTTCATCAATAGACATGCTGCCATCGGTAAGCGACTTGTTAAATGAATAAGCATTAAGACTTGTTTTTAATCCTTTTGCGTTTATCTTTTTTTTATACTCATCTTTTACATCAGCACTCATCAGCATACCTGCGGCTGGTATGCCCATCATGGAGGTTAGAAATTTTCTGCGATGGAAGGCTGCACTCATGAGGGATGAAAAATTATTTTTATCAGATCATTTTGATCACACCACGGACATAACCCACCGATTCGGCCAGACCAGGCAAAGGATCATTGCCATCTTTCTCATATTCAAAAGCGAGATTGCCATTGTATTTTATTTTTTTCAGCGTCTTCAAAACTTTTGGAATATCAATGATGCCGCGGCCATTTTCTACAGGAGAATTTTCTTCGGTTTCTCCTATCACGTCTTTCATATGTATGTCAAAGAGGCGGTCCTTATATTTTTCCAGTATAGCTGCCGGGTTTTGATGCAGGCGCTGCACATGCCCGATATCAATACAAAACCCTATTCTTTTATCCAGGCTCTTTATTTTTTCATGTACATCATCCGGGCTTGCATACAATTTATCACCCGGGCCATGATTGTGAATAGCCACCTTAATATTCGTGCTGATAACTTTTTCATTTACCAGCGGCAATAACTCATGATTGGGTACACCAATGATCATTTCGAGCCCGGCACTGGTTGCATAAGCAAAAGTATTTTCCACTTCCTGTGCAGTCTTCATATAGATAACACCGGCGCCGTATAATTTCAAACCGGCGCTTCTTACTTTGTCTGCTGTTTTTTTTATGTCCTCAGCAGATGCATCCAATGGCATATGCTTGTCTTTTAAAGAAACACTGGTAAGGCCAAGACGCAGCATCATTTTAATAGTATCATCCAGGCTGAAATTGCGTGTAGTATAGGAAGCTAAACCTAAAGTAAATTTAAAATCACTGGCGGCGGGATTTTTTATAAAACTACTGCCAGATGTAACGGCTATAACACCTGCTGCACTAAGCCCTGTAAGTTTTAAAAATTCATTTCTTGTGTAGTTCATGTGATGATGATTGGGTTTATGCTATTGTCGGTATGTCGCATAGGTTGTGTGGCGTACCAACGATCGAAGTTAATATAAGTTCAGTTGTTGGTGTAACTTACTCTTTGGGAATCATCCATTAAATCTGAACACCAACAAAGGCCGTAAAAATATAACTCATTCAAATTTTACATGAAGTTGTCCTGTAATCAATTTCGGAATGTTCGAGGCCATGACTTTATAATCAATAGTAAAACTCATTGCTTTTTTTATATCAGGAAATTTTAAATAGAGTGTGTCCAGTTCAATAAATTGATTATGCTTAACGCTTTTGATATGAAAATTGACATCGTAGCTGTTTGTCTTCTTAATATCTGGACTACTAACATTTGAATTGATCTTAGATAGATCTGGGCGAAAATCACGCATTCCATAAAGAGGAGCGACCAAGCCTACACCCAAATCAAAGGGTTTAAAATCCATCGAATGCTTTGGTTTATAAGGTGCAGTTGGTTTTTCCTTAATTTCAGGGAATTTATCCACGTCAATAATATCAAATCCATCGGGGTAGTGAAATTGAACATCAAGGTCAATAGCAGGAACAGAACCCACATTTTTAACTATAATGGAGAGTTCTGCGGAATTGTATCGAAATGCGAGGTGTTCATATTGTGATTTAAAATATGCCGCATAGGCCTTGAAGAAGTTGGACAAATCATGGTTATAGTTATCGACTTGAGACTGTGAAAGATTAAAAAGAGGTAAGCGAATTTTTTGATCGCCCAATTGAATCGCATCATTCTCTTTAAATGCTAGGACCGGATATTCTTTTTTGATCTTTGTTAATTCTTGCTCAACATATTCTACTTCAGATTTTATTTCAGGTGTTTTTTTCACTGTAAGGTAAGGTTGGCCATCATTAAACCTGAGCTCTATAATTGGTACTTTGTTTTTAAATTGCTGCAATTCTTGCTGGAGTGCGAGGACTTTTTTTTCAGATTCATCCAGTTCCGGGGCTTGCATATATTCTTCTGGGAGCTTAATTGAATTTATGCCAAAGGCCCTTGCTTTTAATCGTAATCCTGTGTCATTTGTAATAAGAATAACAGTGTTTTCTTTGTCAATGGTTGAACTAAATTCAAGGATGGTAGCTAATAGTTCATCGTCCTGTTCTTTTTTATCGAGTTGATTCTTATCAAACGTAGAATCTGTCGGTCTTTTTAATAGTACTGAAAATCGATAATTACTTAATTGTGGTTCCTCGAGAATGGTTTCAAAACGCGGTAACAATTTTCTAGCCCGGCGAGATATTTTACTGACTGCGTTGTATTTATGTTTGTCTAATTCTGCAATAACTACTGGAGCGATTAAAAGTGTAACCTCGCTATGGTCAAGCCATCCACACCAGTCGATATCCTCAAAATATTTACCGTGTAGAAACACGTTAGTATCAGGAAAAACATATTGCATTGTGCAAATTTATTAAATCAACTGCTTCGTCATGTAAATGAAAATGCCGGCTGGCTATTATTTTTTATTTGCAGGGAATGGAAATATTATTTCTCTCTTTGTGGCGAATAGGTAGATAAATTACTTTACTATTACTTATTTAGATTTCTTTGCTCCTGTCTTGCTTAATTCAGCGATCTATATTCATTGGGAGATTGGCCAACCCGTTGTTTAAATAAACGGGTAAAATGCTGCGGATATTTAAACCCTAGTTCGTAGGCCACTTCACTTACTGATTTATTTAGATCAAATATTTTTTCTTTCGCTACATCGATCACTTTCGACTGAATATATTCCTGCGCGGTTTTTCCTGTTTCTTTTTTTATAAGGTCGCCAAAATAATTTGCTGATAAGTTCAGTTCGCTTGCACAATAAGCTACAGATGGTAAACCAATTGTGTGTGGCTTGTCAGATCGATAATAATCATTCAACAGGATTTCAAACTTTTCTAGAATGCCTTTATGAACATTATCACGGGTAATGAATTGCCGATCATAAAATCGAACACAATAGTTCAACAGCATTTCAATATTAGATACGATCAATCTTTTACTGTGTTTGTCAATCACATGTTCTAATTCATACCTGATCTTTGATAAGCAATCCAAAAAAGTTTTTCTTTCACGTTCCGATAAATGAAGCGCTTCATTCGATTCATACCCAAAAAAACTGTAGTTATGAATATGTTTTCCAAGAAAAGTTCCATGGATGAGATCCGGATGAAACATCAGCGCATAGCCCTGGGGTTGAAAGTTATTGCCGAAATCTTCTACTTCTACCATTTGTCCCGGCGCAATAAAAACCAATGAGCCTTCCTGGTAGTCGTAATAGTTGCAACCATACTTTAGATCACCGCATTTAATCTCTTTTAAAAAAATACAATACAAGCCATAGTTGACCTTTATTGTTTTGCCGCTGCCTGGCCAATTCCATGGTTTGGATTTTGAAAAATCAATTACGGTAACCAGCGGGTGAAGCGTTTCATGATCAACTAATGCATTGTATTCTGAGACTGCATCAAACTTAACCACCTTTTCCATGTTTCAATTTTGTGAAGTAAAGTTAATCTTTCAATCAAATGGTGATGAGGGTTGCATTGTTAATCAGTAAAAATGGTAGGTAAATCCGTAACCTGTATACTAACCAGGCGGTGGAATGCAAAGACCTTTGTTGTTAACTTATAAATTAAATAGATATATGAAAGTATCAAT
>DASTZB010000416.1:0-8786 GCA_035764525.1 Chitinophagaceae bacterium
ACCACAAACGATAACTAAATACAGCCCCTCGGGTGCTGTATTAAATGTTTATACTGTTACCGGTGCACCAATATTTTTCGGGGGTGGTGGATTAGTGATTTTTGGAAATGATGTTTATTATGATGATCTCTCTTCGTCCTCCGCTTCTCCTCCATTATTGCATGGTACGATCAATGGAAATACAATAAATTTTGTTCCGTCGGGTCTTAATATAACCTTAGCTCTGGATATGGCTTCCTGCGCGGGAAGCTTGATTAATGCCGAGCCAGTTAATATCAACATCTGCAGCAACCAGCTGCCTTTTAGCTGGAATGGTCAAAATTATAACGTGTCCGGAACATATACGGCAACATTTACCAGCTCAAGTGGATGTGATTCTATTGCCACTTTAAACCTGATAGTAAGTCCCGCGGTTACAAGCGTAGTTAACACAACAGTTTGCAGTTCTCAATTGCCATATAACTGGAATGGCCAGAATTATAATACACCGGGAACTTATACCACCATTCTGACAACCAATAACGGATGTGATTCAATGGTTACGTTGAACCTTGAAATTGACCAGCCTCCTCCAATGCCTTTGGTATCATCACCAGTAAACTTGTGCCAGTTCCAAACAACGCAGGCACTTTCGGCCACTGCAATGGGTGATTTGAAATGGTACTCTTCTCCTTCCGGGGGAATTGGTTCATCAACAGCACCTGTTCCTTCCACAACAAATGCAGGTATTACAAATTTTTATGTTAGCCAGTCTATTGGCGGTTGTGAAAGCCCGAGAGCTGCGATAACAGTAAACGTTTTTCAGGTTCTTGCTGCTGGACCAGACAAAACGATTGCAATATGCAATGGAGAATCCACAAACCTTGCAAGCCTTTACAATACCTCTGGAAGCACAACTAATTGGTTCTTGAACGATGTTCCTGTTATAGATCCAACCACAGTTTCACTAGCCGGAAGGTATCAGCTTATTACGACAAACTCTCTTGGCTGCATGGATTCAGCATTTGTTAATGTGATTGTACGACCTCCAGTAATTGCTTTCGCTGGAAATGACGATAGTACAGAGAGTTTTGTGCCTTATCAATTATCAGGTGGGGGTGGTCTACGATACGAATGGTCTCCGGGACCGCCATTGCTAAATAATGCAAACATCCCCAACCCCATTGCCATTCTGACTACTAGTACAACATTTTACCTGACAGTAAAAGATGCCACTGGTTGTAAGGGCTATGATACAGTCACTATCAAAATATTCAAAGGCACTGATATATATGTTCCCTCTGCATTTACACCAAACGGAGATGGACTCAATGATATCTTTCGACCGCTTGGTACTACAATAGAGAGGCTAGATTATTTCAGGATTTATAATCGTTACGGTGAATTGATTTTTGAAACAAACAATCTTTCAAAGGGTTGGGACGGCACCTTCAAAGGCAAGGATCAAAAGACTGATAATTATATATGGACACTTAGAGCAGTTGATAAGAAGAATGTGAAAAGAGCAATGAAAGGTAATGTTATATTAATAAGGTAGAGCAATAACTCTGGCACTCGATTTTGCAAGGGTGCGAGAATAATAAATTCTAAAGTCGAACAAATACATAAAGGTTCAACCCCTGACGGGTATTAGACATGGCTAATTTAAAAAGAACATCATCAGATCGCTGGCAACCAGTGCTGGAACAGTCGCTGAAACAATAATTTAAAACAACTGAAAAATACTAATATGATGCATCTCGATAAATGGAAAAAATACCGGATAGCGGAATTGATTTGTTTACTTCTGAATATACTACGATTCGTCGTGATAGCAGGGTTAGTAGTTCTCGCATTGATTCTCATTATTATTTAAGATCGCCTGTAATTGCTGCAACAATTTAGTATCGATGTAAAATAGGAAAACATCCGTTCCAAAATGGGTAGCAATTCTTAACAGGTTCTATGACATTCGAACTTATTTTACATATTAATTATATTAATAAAATTTAAATCAATTTTCAGTATGCGTTTTTCTGGTAAGTCATTTGCTAAACCTTCCACTTCAGTGAAAAGATTATTCGCTGTCACTACTATTCTTGTTTTCTCCTATGCATGTAAAAAAAATCCTGACATAAGCCCAATTGATTGCAGTGGGCCTGCAAAATCTTTTGCCAACGATGTTCAGCCTGTTATTCAGGCATCATGTGCAATTAACTCAGGCTGTCATGCTTCAGGAAGTAATAACGGACCTGGATCACTGCTCAATTACTCACAAATATTTAATTCCCGCTCAGATATTCGCTCAAGTGTCGCATCAGGACACATGCCATTGAATGGGACATTGACCGAAACTGAAAGAAATGCAATTCTGTGTTGGATAGATAGCGGCGCTGCAAACAATTGATAGATACTTTAAATGATCTGACAAGAAAATATTGAATTAACATACAAGTTCAATACAGTCCTTTTGATAGAATCGATATTAGAACTGAATGCCAATTCAAACTTGACTCGTCTCGCGGCGTTTAGTGTATGTTGTTTGTTCCATAGGTCTGGTTAACCAATTCGTCATTTGTCCGTGCGAAGAAACCACCTTCATGTATACAATATGCTTGCTATAGTTTCTTTCTATTCGGTATCTCCTGGCCGGGGCTGACCTCTATGACAGGTGACACAACTGATCGACAATGTAGAATCACCAATCAAAGGATGTGTCACCTGAAAATATTTTTCATTAACATCCAAAGTCATTTTCATCATCAGCCTTGCGATTTCTTTTTCAGGCTTTTCGTCACTCGCATAATCCAGCTTGTGTGAATCCTTTTCCTCTGCATGACAAAAACCACAGGAGACCCCCAGCCCATCTTCAAAATCATCTATCATTATTCTTGAAAGGTCCTTTGTACTGATATCCCTGGGTAATACTTTTAGATTTTTGTATTCGTTTGCCGGAGCGGGAACAGCAGCAATTCCTGCAACCACCACAATTCCCAATGCCATTATCACTCCGTATTTTTTTGAAACCCGCATTTGTAAAAAATTTATAGTATAGTCTTTGAAAAATATTCATAGGGCCTTATTGATTTTACGTTTGCTTATTTTGCTATCGTTAACGGGGTATCGGTGACAGCTAATGTATGATTATGCTCCACATAGTTAACGCTGGTAACACCAAGTAAGCTGCGTAATTGTTCTGCAGGTACTTTCATAGGGCCCGCAGCCGGCGCTGCTCCGGGCTGGGGCTGCGGGAATGCTGTAGACGTCGCAGTATGAAATGTGATATTGCCTTCTACTTTTTGCAATGTCTGGTGAATATGTCCATTCAAAACGGAGACAGACCCAAATCTTTTTAAATATGAAAGAGCCTGTTCGCTATCACGTGTACCCCAACCCCACTGCGGATACACTGCCCATAATGGAATATGTGCAAACACAACAATAGGAGTACTGGATGACAGGCTCTTTAAATCTTTTTCAAGCCATCCCAATTGTTCGCTACCCAGTACACCCAATCCCCCTTCCGCCGTATTTATAACATTGACAAGACCTATAAAATGCACGCCATTGTAATCGAAGCTATACCAGCCATCACCTTTTGTGTCTTTGCCATAACGTTGCAGGTATTGCTTGCCATTATCATTCAGCACATCATGTTCACCCGGAACATAATATATTTTTCCGGTCTTTGCACTTTTCATTTCCTGGTCAAGCGTATCAAATTCCTCGGCCTGTGCTAAATGAGAAAGGTCACCGGTATGCAAAATGAAAGACGGGGCTACCGGCATTGCATTTATTTTGCCAATGGCAGCTTGCAAAGTTCCAACCACATCCGGGTTAGCAGGTTTGTTGAACCCAATGTGACTATCACTGATCTGTGCAAAAGTGAAATCCGCCTTGGGAAGGAGCAATCCTTTTTTCAGCCCACCGATATTCTTGTCAATCAGCTGGCTCATACCAAAGGACTTCATCACACCACCACTCATCATGCAAAAAAGACCGGTGCCTGCCCATGCCATGCATTTAAGAAAGCCCGCCCGGTCTATACCATCATCGTTTTTATCGACGGAGATATAATTTTCGTTTTTCATTTTTTATTTTTTATTAGTGAATAAGAACACAAAAAAAGAAAGAACAGATCATTTATATAAATCTTTTACATTATCCAATAGAAGTTCTTGATAAAGGCATTCATTTTAGTTCATCAAGCTTTTGGCATGCCTTATGTAAATTATGCATGGTCATGATAAATCTCCTGTAGCTTTGCTCCTATATGAACAGGCTATTTACTGCGAAACGAAATATCGGTTTTCATTTTCTTCTCTGGGGCGCTTTGTACCTTTTCTGGGTCCTTATATTTCAGAAAAGAGCATTTGTTTTTTCCCGGACCATGACTGTTCAGTTTTGCTACCTCTTCTTCATTGCCGGCAACTATTATTTTAATATTCTGTATACCGTTCCGAAATTTTTATACCAAAAAAAATATACTGGCTTCGCAATTTTAATGCTTGCCGGGATTGTTGCTGGTGCGCTGCTGCGTGTTCCGCTTGCGACCTATCTCAATCTTCATTATTTTATTCCTGGCAAACCGCAACCCGGCTTTGCTGAGTTATTCAGGAACTCATTAATTAATATTTTTATTTGGGTAGTTTGTCTTGTCGCCGCCAAACTGATCTTTGACAGGATACGTTTTCAGAAGTATGTGGACACGATGGAAAAAGAGAAATCACAAACAGAACTTGACTTCCTGAAAGCCCAGTTCAACCCGCATTTTCTTTTCAATTCCATCAATTCCATCTATGGGCATATTGATAAAAAAAATCCATTGGCCAGGAACATGCTGCTAACTTTTTCTGAAATGTTGCGCTACCAGCTGTATGAATGCAATACTGAACAAATCAATATTGATAAAGAGATCAACTATATTAAGAACTATGTAAAACTTCAGCAAATACGCATGGAAGAAGACCTGGTGGTAAAATTGGATATTGATGAAAACGTAAGAGGGTTTTCTATCGCCCCTTTATTGTTTATTGCATTTATTGAAAACGCCTTCAAATATGTTGGACATGAAGATCAGGAACATGATTGTGTCGAGATCACGTTGAAAAGAGAAGACGATCATTTGCTGTTCAGGATCTTCAACACTAAAGAACCTGTTATCCGGAAACCAATTTTGCATAAAGGAATTGGGATAGCTAACGTGAAAAGGAGACTGGAATTACTTTACCCGGAAAAGTATTCGCTTGATATAAACAATAATGAAAAATTTTATGAAGTGAATTTAAATCTAAGCCTGACATGAAACTAAATTGTATCATCGTTGATGACGAACCTGTAGCTCGTAAATTATTGGAGGAATATATCCAGGACGTTGACTTCCTGGAATTAAAAGGGAAGGCTGAAAATCCACTTAAAGCAAGTGCACTACTCGATAATAATGAAATTAACCTGATGTTTCTTGACATTAACATGCCCAAACTAAGTGGCATTGAGTTTCTGCGAACCTCGCGGGCATTACCCCTAACTATTATGACGACTGCTTATGCAGAATACGCAATTGAAGGATTTGAGCTTGATGTGATGGATTACCTGGTAAAACCTTTTTCATTTGAAAGATTCCTGAAAGCAGTTAACAAAGCAAAGGAATATTATGAACTAAAGAGAAAGCAACCCGAGGAGTCCGGCAACAAATATTTTTTTGTCAAGTGCGACGGGAAAATTGAAAAGATATTTTATGATGAGTTAATATATGTAGAAGCGATGCTGAATTACGTGATTCTGCACACAGAAACCAGGAAAATGATCGTCTACCTGACTGTGAAAGGCATTGCAGAGCAACTTCCCATTGGAAAGTTTTTAAAGGTTCATAAATCTTACATTGTAAACACGAGTAAAATAAAAAACATCGAAGGGAATGAGATCAATCTTGGCAGTGCAAAAGTCACCATCAGCCAGAACCTGCATGATACCGTAATCAAAGAGATCTTAAAAGACAAGATGTTAAAAAGATAGTTCAACTACAATTGTTTGAATTGAACGATCTGTGCTAAAATAAAAAGAAATAAAAAAACCCGATGTAGAGACACCCGGTTTTCACGATAACTATTATCCACATGAGAAAACGATTGTTTAAATCAAGACAATGTGATGCTGCCCGCCTCAGCAGTTTCTTCAACCGCTTCAAGGATAAGGTCGATCACACCATCATCAACTTTTGTTTTAGTCTTATCAGCTGCCTGTTTCAATAAAGTAAAATTTGAATACAACCCCTGTAATGTGGTCTGATAAATTTCAGGAGTATTGTGGTCTTTAATTCCGGAAAGCACAGCTTTCATTTCGGCTTTTCCAACTGCTTTTATTGCAGGCAACATAGCTTCAACGAGTACCTCTTTGATCTTTGACATAAAATTTTAATTTAATAGTTCATTTATTTATTTCATTCCTTAAAAGCTGATCATTATTTTATCGTTTTATCATCAACACTGACTTTTTTATTTGGCCGTTCTCCCAATCTGCATGCACAGAATACGCTCCATTCGCCAATGAGGTTATATCGACTCTCAGTTGATTAGTGCCGGGCAGTATTCGGCCATTTTGTGCTTTCACCAATGAACCCTTTGCATCGAATACTCTTATTGTCACAGGTGATTCATTCGTGCTCACGATGTTTATGATTATTGCATCATGCGCCGGATTCGGCCATAAGGTGAAAATTTCAAACATACCACATAATGACCGAAGAACGCTTGTGTACTGTACTCGTCCATTCAGATCATATAGCGCAATGCGATATAAACCGGACTGCACAGGTGTGTTATCTGTAAACGAGTAAGTCTCTTCGATGACGCTATTCCCTGCTGCAGGCAGATTGCCGAGCACCGTCCATTGTATAGCATCAACGCTTCTTTCAATATTAAAATGACTGCTATTTTGTTCCCGCGCAGTTTTCCATGTTAGTTGTATTTTATTTCCATCGCATCTTGAATTAAATAAAACGAATTGAACGGGAAAAGGAGCATTGCCGGCTGAAAGAGTCCATCTTGAAAAAGATCCAATTTGATTTTTATCAATAGAGTTTGTGACCACATTTCTTAAGGTAACTCCCTGCTCAGACCAGGTTACCCCATCATCGCTTTTGAAAAACACAAGTGAATTTTCATTAACGCCATTTAATTCTGCATCCAAATAATTGACTTGCAGGACAGCGTTAAGGCTGGTATTGTTTTCCGGGAAAAGATCATAGTAACGCAATATGCTTTTACCTGCACTAATGACGTTTTGTGATTGGTGCCCTCTTTTTACGATCACACTCCCCATGTTTTGTGGGGAGCTAATAATTGCCCCGAGGTTGCCAGGATTCTCTGAACTTGGCGCATTTAATACTGCGCTTGCTATTACTTGACCTCCGTTTGCTCCAATGATGTGACTATCTTCCCGCTCATTTTCAAGACGGCCAGTTGAACCGAGATCTGTATTGAAGCCATTAAGATCAAGAAACCCGGATGCAAAGAAAACGTGTTGAGTTACGTTGATTGCTCGCCTTAGGATTAAAGAAGTATTGCTTATTTTATTTACCGCTAATTCAGAAAATTGAATGGATTGACTTCCGCTAATGCTTGTAGAAATATTTCCACCAAAGCTGATTACGCTGTTACCGGATGTAAAACTTCCGTTATTGATGAGATCAGTATTGTGCAACATTAATTTCAGATTACCGGTAACTGAAAACTGTGCACCAGGCTCTATTGTGAGTTGTGCTGAAATCGCATAGGATATCAACAGCATTATGGCCAACAAAAATCTTTTCGTCAAAGCAGGCTTACGTTTTTGCAATGGTCTATTTTTTTTCGAGAACTAAAATTCTTTTTTGCAAATCAGCATTTTGCTTTTTCAATTCTTCAATCATTCGTTGTTGTTCCTGCATAGCCTTTACAAGCGGAACAACAAAACTTTCGTAGCTCAAACTATAGTGTCCCTCAGATGTTTCCGGTTTAATAATACCACTGAAATTATAGGCTGCAGCAGTCGCCGCCTTCTCAACTTCCTGAGCAATAAAACCTGTACGGCGTATCGCAGTCGCTTCGTTATAAGAAGCAAGCATAACATTGCTTGTTGTATCAGCTAATGTATTGTTCCATTGTTCATCAAAACGCTTTACGTCAAACTGGTATGTAACTGGATGAAGCTTCATAATGAAATCCAGTCCTTTTACATCTTCTTTTATATTGAATTTGAAACGACCATCTGAAGGCGTTGTAAAAGGGACCTGCCCCTCTATTACAGTAACAGCGCCGTTTCCAATTCGTACTTTATTAGAAGCATTTACTATTGCACCTGCACCAATAGCTGTTGAATTAGTTATTCCGTCTTTATCGGCATCGGCATTTGCACCAACGATCGTATTACTCGAGCCCATGTTAAAACTAAATGCAGCGTTAAACCCAACTACGGTATTGCTGGATGAGCCGGTGGTTGCACTCAAAGCATTGCCTCCAACAGCTGTATTAGAGTTACCATTAAAATTTAAGAAAAGCGACTGAACGCCAACAGCTGTATTGCTTCGTCCAGTTATATTGGAATTAAGCGACAAATCACCCATAGCTGTATTAACACTGCCAGTGGTATTTTGAAAAAGTGACCCACTTCCTGCGGCAGTATTACCAATACCTTCAGTATTATGATTAAGTGAAAAACTTCCAAAGGCAGTATTTGATTCTCCTGTTGTGTTGAACTGTAATGATTGGCTCCCGGCAGCCGTATTAAAATCACCGGTTGTATTGAACTGAAGTGCAGCTACTCCATTT
>DASTZB010000417.1:0-2659 GCA_035764525.1 Chitinophagaceae bacterium
GCGGCAATTAATATTACTTTATCTCTTCCATTTCATCAATACTTTTTTTTCGAACTAAATCGGTTAAATTTTGTTCTAACCTTCTCAAGCGGGAATATAGTTTCAATATTAGAAAGAAAAGAAATAAGATACCGAGATAAAAGATCATATCTGCACCACGACTAATACCCATGAAATGCGCCATTTTATCAGTGATCTCATTAAATATTACAAACACAATTCCTGTAACCAGGAATAAAAAAATAAGAACAAGATCGAATAGCGTATTGCGAAGACGCAAGTACATGTAAGCAGCTATAATAATAATGCCGGCAGTCAGCGCAATCTGTATTAATGTCATTACCTGAAAATTTTATATAATAGAATTTCGATAAGTATTTTTATTCCGTCCTTGTTCTTTAACCCCTTATTCCTGGAATAATCGCTATAATGGATAGTCACCGGGTATTCAGCATACTTTAATTTCTCTGCGGCCGTAATTATCAGGAGTTGTGAAGGATGAGACATCCGGTTTTCAGTAAGCTTGATCTTTTCTGCAGCCTGCTTTGAAAGAATTCGCAACCCATTAAAAGAATCACTGAGCATAATTCCGGAAGTAAGATAATTGATATAACGACCTACGTTTAAAGCGAAACTACGGAAACCTGACACATTTGTTTTAGATCCTGGTAAAAAGCGGGATCCAAAAATAATATCGGCTTTTTCTTTTTCTAAAAATGCTAACATTCCGGGGATGTCATCACTATCATGCTGCCCGTCTGCGTCAAAAGTTACAAGATAGTGTGCCCCCATTTTTAATGCAAAATCCATTCCTGTTTGCAACGCTGCTCCCTGTCCCATATTTACCCGGTGACGTAAATAATAAACAGGTAAACCTGATAATTGTTTTTTAGAGTTATCTTTTGAACAATCATCAACTATTACCACATTATAACCGTGCCGTAAGACGTCAGTCACCGTATCCCTTATCACAGCAGCTTCATTATAACACGGAATAATAACAAATATTTCTGCGTTTGTTTTCAACATACAAAATATACTTGCAAAACTAACAGATAGAAATTAAGCCTGAACTAAAAATGTAACAATGCTTCGGGATATTAATAACAATAATGCATAAAAACGGCATAAAATGATTTCATTTGCAAAATAAATTTTTCCTTTATCAGATGGAAATCGAATATCTCAATCATGCTTCAATAATTGTAAGGGATGGACCGATTAGTTTGCTTATTGATCCCTGGCTATGGGGAACTTGCTTTGATGAGGGCTGGGGTTTACGTTTTAATAACCCGGCTGCTCTTGATAAAACAAAAGATTGTACGCATATATGGGTCTCGCATTTCCACCAGGATCATTTTCATCGACCCACATTGAGCAAGATCCTTGAACTGAACCCACATATTCAATTTATTGGCAACCGCTCTTATAACTTTCAATTAGATGATGCTGCCAGGCAAATAGGTTTTCAAAATATAACATCCTTATTTGAAAGAGAGCCGCTTGATTTAACAGGGCAATTCACAATCACACGTTACCCCACTACCGGCATTGATAATATGTTATTGATTAGAACTTCAAAGGAAGTAATATTAAATTATAATGATTGTAACATCCCGCTGTTTACACAAAAAAAATTAAAGAAAAAAATTGGACATATAGATTACCTGCTTACAAACTTTAATCATGCGGGGAAATTATTTTATTATCCATACCCTGCTCCGGAAGTCATAAAAGAAAAGCTGGTAAAAAGTTTCTCCGACAATTATAAAATTTTCGATCCTGTTCATATACTTCCTTTTGCATCATATCATTATTACCGTGCCCCGGAAAGCTTTAAGCAAAATGAAGCAATGCTGGATGCAAACGATCTTCAAAAATTGAGTGCGAAAATTATTACCTGGCACCCGGGCGATAAGCTCCAGGTCATAGCCGGTGAGCCGGTGATAAAAAATGTTTCAGAGATCATAGTTAATATCCCTGATAAATTAGAACGTAAGAACTCTTATACTTTTGATCAATTAAGATCTGCAGGCCAGGTATTTTCAAAAAACCTGCGTTCACGCTTTGGGTTTTTATCAAGATTTTCTCCCTCACTTTATATTCGTGTAACAGACACTCATGATCTTATAGCACTTCATCCACATAAAGGAGTCTTTAAACCTTCTACAGATGTACAACCGCACATAACTGCGCATAGCGAAGCATTATATAACTGGCTCAGTAAACCTTATGGAACCGACACTTTTGTTGTAGGTGCTCATTTTGATATTGTAAATGAAAACAGGGTGCCTTTAAAATGGAAGATCATCATAGGGCTGCTTGTTGATAATAAATTGGATTTTCGTTCATTTATGGGAATGATTTTTAAAAAACAAGGGATAAAATTTTTGTGGAACCGACGGGAAGAATTCTTAGGTATTCTTCTTAGTTGGCGCCTTGCACCAAGCTATCACGAAGATTAAAAGAAGCCGCAGGTATTTTTTCCAGGTCCTCTTTTTTAATGTCAAAAAGCAAATAGCAGTGGCTGACATGTCCCATTGGCTTGAAATTCCTTAGCCATAAAAATTTATGGTCACCCTTAAGATCAAGATAGTAGTTGACACCCAAAATAAATTTTCCAAACGCCGGCACAGTATCGGCAAATTTTACGTCTTTA
>DASTZB010000418.1:0-7727 GCA_035764525.1 Chitinophagaceae bacterium
CCTTAAGAGAAAGAGAAGACAGTGTGTTTATCGCAAATGTCGATTATGAATCACCTGGATGGAATGAAGGGATAAGAAGAGGACAGCAAGTGATTAAGATCAATGGAGAAAAAGCTACCGGTAGTATTTTCAATAAAATAATTACAAGTGCAAGACCAGGTGATAAAATAGGTCTTACTATACTCATCAATAATGTTATTACATATATAGAAATTATTTCTACTAAAAAAACTGAAAAAGGATTTAAAATAACTCCCTTCAGGAATCCTGACAATTTACAAAAACAAATACTGGAAGGTTGGTTAAAAGGATAAGACCCTTATCTTTAAAGTATAAACTATACCCCCATGTGGATCTTCCAGATCGCCAGGTTTTTTAGAAATTTCTTCCGGCTGATTGCAATTTTTTTCATTATCCTTAAACATGTTGTCAAGAACTGGATGTACAACACATGGATGCGCCGCATTTTTGATCCAAAAGGAAAAAAGCTTACGAGCAGGGCTGAACAACTTCGTCAAACAATTGAAGAGCTGGGTCCCACCTTTGTCAAATTTGGACAGATAGTTGCAGACAGACCCGATCTTGCATCAGATCATTTGCGTGAAGAATTAAAAAAGTTGCAATCTAATGCAAGACCAATGGATGATGGCGAATCAATCAGTCTTATTGAAACCGAATTAGGCGATCCTATTGAAGAAGTTTTTCTCACTCTTGAAAAAAAGCATATTGCTTCTGCTTCAATTGCACAAGTTTATTCCGGTGTTTTAAGAACCGGTGAGAGAGTTGCTATAAAAATTCAACGCCCGAATATCAAACATAAGATCGCGATCGATCTTATATTGATGAAAGTATTGGCAAGACAAGTAGTAAAGACTTATCCCGGGCTTACGAGTTTTAATTTGATTGGTTTTGTTGAAGACTTTGGAGAGAACCTGATGAAAGAACTTGATTTCAATAACGAAGCATCCAACATGCTTCGCTTTACTGATATGTTCAAAGAGGATCCCACCTGTTATATCCCAAAAGTTTTTATCCAACATTGTCGTCAGCGGCTATTGGTGATGGAATATATTGAAGGCCTTCGCCCGGATGATATTGATGGATTAAGAGCTGCTGGTTTTGATCCACAGATCATTGCTGAGAACGGAACGCATATAATATTAAAGATGATCCTTCGTCATGGATTCTTCCACGCTGATCCGCACCCGGGAAATATTTTCATTCGCGGCGATAACCAGATTGTTTTGTTAGATCATGGAATGGCGGCAAGTTTAAAGCCAAGACAAATTCAGGCATTGATCAATTTCATGCTTGGATTTTCAAAAAATGATCCGCATCGAATTGCTAAATCGCTGCTGAGTTTATCAGAAATAACTTACTTCAAAGAAATGGAAGATCTCGAATTCCGTCTTGGAGAAATAATTAAGAAGTACAGTTACATGAGTTATGAGCAGGTGGATATTTCCGCCGTCATGACGGAAGCATTCAAGGTTATTGGGCGATATGGGTTAACTGTTCCCTCCAATCTTTTTACATTAATAAAATCACTGGCTACCATACAAAAGTTTGCCGAACATCTTGAAGCGGATGTTTCTATTGCAAACATGATACGGCCTTACGCCACTGAAAAAATAAAAGAACAATTCAGTTGGGATGCGGTGGTGAAAATTGTGACAGATTCTGCAGAAGATTATTTGTACCTGGTAAGCAAACTGCCAAAAGATATCAGGGAAGTGGTTGGTAAACTAAAGGATGGTGTGATGCGGCATGAGATAAATTTCAGCGAAGATAGTTTTACTAATAAAGCGTTCCGGATGAATATCAATCGTCTTGCTTTTGTTTTTATACTGGGGTTGATGATGATTTGTTCAACAATGCTTATGATCTATATGCGTGATAAACAGATAATCAGGATATTCTTTTATACTACACTTATTATTACCACTTTTACGGCTTTGCGTTTGCTTGCAAAAACAAGATAGTTTGAAAAGTTTATTTACATTGGCATTTGCCCGGAAAGAAGCCCCAATCTGCCGGCATATCTTTCTTTATAATATTTCTTTTTTACATAATCATTAAAAATAGAAGCAGCTATCCATATTTCAATATTTGCTGAATCGACTAACCTGGTTGCAGGCTTAAAAAAGAATTTAATTATCCGGAAATTTCTTACATTTAAAATATCAATCCTTCTGAAATCACGATCTTACTCTAGTTAGACTCCGTCTCACCATTTATTAACTTAAAAAACAAAACTTTTATGAAGAAATTCTTTTTCGGAGTTCTTATCTCCACCATTTTTATCTCTTGTGCCGAAAAAGCTGAAGAGAAACCAACAACAGAAACTTCTGCTCCGGCAACCGAAACAAAAAAACCAGCAACAGAGGTTTTGGATCTTAGTGAAGCAGATGGAGTAAAAGCAGGCTTAGCTGCATTTACAAAGGGCGATATTGACGGTATGACCTCCAACTTTGATGATAATGTCCGTTATTTTTTTTCTAGTGGGGACAGTCTCATAGGGAAACAAAAGGTAAAAGATTACTATACCGGTCGCTGGAAATTAATTGACTCTGTTATGTATTCAGAAACTATTTTGCTGCCAGTTAGAATTAATGAAAGTCAATCGCCACAATATGCAACGGTAGGCAAATGGGTCTTCAGCTGGAATTTTGCACATGTAAAATATAAGAATGGTAAGTGGCTTCATTTCTGGATCCATACCGATTATCATTATGATGATGCAGGCAAAGTAAATACAGTAATTCAGTTTATCGACCGGCATCCCATCATGGAGGCCACAAAGGGCATGAAGATGTGATGAATTAAAATTCTTAACCCCGATTTGCGGGGTTTTTTATTTCTTCAAAAATGCAGACGATCTCTTAAGAATTGAATCAATTACTACTTTATTAATTTGATGGAATTTAATTGGATCTACAGGATCTTCTTTGTAAGGATTTATTTCATACTGCATCCACCCCACATCATGCCACTGCCCAAGCTTATAACCAATTTTTTTATAAGTAGTCAGATATTCAAATCCGAATTTTTTATGAAAGGCAATGCTCCTGTCATTAGGTAATGTAATAACAGCATACGCATTTACATACCCTTGAATTTTTAAAATATCAAACAATGCAGCGTATAATGCATTTGCAATTCCGGAGCCAAGGTATCTTTCTGAAATATAAACCGAGGGCTCCGTACACCATTGATATCCTTTTCGATCACGATGTTTTCCTGCATAAGCATAACCGGCGATCTCCTTATCTATTTCGCAAACAAGCCATGGCCGTTCTTCAAGGTTTGAAATAACTCTTTTTTGAAAATCTTCAACCGATGGCACTTCCGTTTCTTGTGTAATTCCGGAATTAAGAATGAACGGAGCATAGATCTCCAGCATACCGGCAGCATCATCTTTGGTTGCCACTCTTATATTGCCTGCCATTTTGATTTTTTACTTTTGACTTTTTACTTACATGCAAAATAAGTCAAAGTACGATACATCAGGCCTCATAAACCCATTTCCGAAATATCGGCGCTGTTTCCTGGCTTACAATGATGGCATGGTTGATATCAGATGTAGCAAGATCGATCTGCAGCTTTACTTTTTCGTATGGCTTAAAACTCCTGATATAATTAATATTTACAATGTACTGCCGGTTTGCCCTGAAAAACCTGTTCTTATCCAATTCCGCTTCAAGGTCACAAAGATTTTTATCTGATAAATATTTTCTACCAGCTTTATCAATCACATACACCACTTTGTTTTCAGTAAAAAATAAAACAATATCATCAAAAGGCAGGGCAATGCTTTCAACTCCTTTTTTTACAACCAGCCTTGTTTTTTTAGGTTGCAAAAATGGATTCACCAATTTGCTTATATCGTTGAACTTGCCTGCAAAATGATGTTGCAGCATTTTATACTTTCTCAAAGACTTGTCCAGTTCTTTTTCATCAACCGGCTTTAATAAATAATCGATGCCATTGTGTTCAAAAGCATTCATCATAAATTCATCGTAGGCAGTAACAAAAATTACCGGTGCCTCCACAACACAGTTTCGGAATATCTCAAAAGATAATCCATCCGGCAATTGCACATCGCTGAAAATAATGTCAGCATTACGGGGCTGCCCGAGATAACTGACGCCTTCCTGCACGGATGTGATCGTTGCAAGCAGGTTTACATCCACAGAAACACGGGCCAGTGTTTGCAAAAGACTTTCCCTCGACGGTCGCTCATCTTCAATGATAATAGTGTTTAACATGGCTTAAGGTTTAAAGGTTTTTTATTAATGGTAATTTCACAAGGAAATGAGATTCTTCATTTTCTATAATAATATTTTTATTACAAACGAGCATGTATCGGGAACTCAGGTTTCTTAAACCGGTACTTGTTGAATCAACGAGATAAGGTTTGGGTCTTTTATTATTTCTTACTTTCAAATATTCGCCATTCATTGACAATCTTATCATCAATGGATTTTCAGCGCTGAACTCATTATGCTTTATTGCATTTTCCACTACCGTTTGCAACGAACACGGCGGCATCATTATTTTTCTTATTTCCGCTTCTTTAGCATCTAATTCAAATACTAATTTATTTTCATAGCGAACCTGCAAAAGGAAAAAATAGCTTTCAATGAACTCCAATTCCTTAAATAAAGAAACAAGCTCTTTATTCTTGTTCATCAATACATATTTATACACCTGGGCAAGACGTGAGTTGAATACATAAGCCGTATCGGGATTTGTGATGATAAGATGATTCAATGTATTGAGCGCATTAAAAATAAAATGCGGATCAAGCTCATTATTTAGTACATCCATTTCAGCCTCCTTTCTTTCCTTATCCAGTTCTTCAACAATTTTTGTATCCAACTCCCTCTCTTTACTTAAAAACAGTATTTCGTAAACAAGGGTAAAGATCAGCACCGCCATGATCGTAATAGCAATGAATGAAAAAAATGTGTGCCATGTAAAGATCTCCTTCGAGATACGAAACCAGATCATTGTCATCGCCCCTCCGGATGCAGCGCCATATAAAGCTGACACAATAGATATGGACAGGATCTTAAAAAACGGGTTCTGGGCTTTACGAAACATTGGCCGCAGCTTCATGTGTATCCAATTGCAACCACCCCATATTATAAATGATGTCAATATAAAATAGCCATTGGAAATAATTATCTGGGCAGCAGAATATTTCTCATACGTAATGATGCCCGATACTGCGGGGATCAAGAGCCCGAGCAAGGGAATAAACAGAAGCCTTAACTGAAAGTCTCTTACCATAGCAGCAACGGTTGTGGTCATTAATTAATATGCCGGCTTCGTCATGTGTAGTCATGAAAATTATCAAACGATATTTTCACTCAATTTATTTGTCCTCTATGTTAACTAATACTAAATAATGCCATGTGGACAAATACCATTACAAAAGGCAAACGAAAATCAACTGATAGTCATGAGTAGGTGAAAGTTATTAATGCTGACTTCGATGATTACACTATCGCTGCATCATTCATCAAAAATTACAATCGGCTGAAAAATTCGGTAATTCATTAAGGGGTTTTAATAACGAACATTCATGCTTCAGTAATTGAACATAGATGCATTGAAGCAAAATCATGCAAATTGATGCCTATGGCCATGGTGTTTAACAAAAATTAAGTTGCATGAAAAAAATCTTATTTACTGCCTTATTCTTTTTGTCCGGATTGATAATGTTTGGACAAACCAGGACGGTTACCGGGAAAGTAACCAACACAGAGGGAAAGCCTGTACCTTTTGCCACAGTAACGATCAAAGGTGCTTCCACCGCTGTATCAGCAGATGAAAACGGGAACTTCAGCATCCAGGCCCCGGCAAATGCTGTTCTTGTTTTCAGCTCCACAGGATATCAAACCAGCGAGGTGAATATCGGCAATCAAACGACGGTCAACACAAGTTTGTCCGGCGGGGCTGCATTGTCTGAAGTGGTAGTGACTGCTCTTGGTATCCGGCGAAGCGATCGTGGACTTGGTTATTCGGTTGCAAAAGTGAATCCTGATAACCTGGTACAAAAATCAGAACCCGACCTTCTAAAAAGCCTGCAGGGAAAAGTGGCCGGTGTCGATATTCGCAGTTCGCAGGGAACTCCTGGCGCTGCTACACGGATCCAAATTCGGGGTAACAATTCTTTCTTCGGCAACAGCGAGCCATTGATCGTTGTTGACGGCATTCCTTATAGCAACGATCAATTAACGACAACCAGCCAGGTTTCAAACGGTGGGGCTTATTCAAATGGTATTTCCAATCTTGATCCCAATGATATCGCCACCATGAATGTACTAAAAGGATCATCTGCTGCCGCGTTATATGGTTCAAGGGCTTCAAATGGTGTAATTATTATTACAACAAAATCCGGAAGTGCCCGTCGTGCAAAAGGAACTGAAATTAATTTGAAGTCCTCTTTTTCAGGAGAAACAATTGCGAACCTGCCAGAATATCAAAATGAATACGGAGCTGGTTCGCAAATGGGATATTCAAATTCAAACGGATCATGGGGAGCGGCATTCAGTACACTTGATTCAATTCCTGCCTGGGACTCCTACAAGGCTGCTTATCCCGAATTGTTCCCCTCAGCGAACATCAAATATCAACCATATCCAAACAATGTAAACGACCTTTTTAGAAAAGGATTTATTTATGAAAATTCATTGAATATAAGCGGTGGTGATGACAAGACATCTATTGGTGTTACTGCTTCACATCTATTTCATAAAGGATATGTTTATAATTCTGACCTGGAAAGAGCCAATCTTTCTTTAGGCGCTTCCACAAGGCTAAGTCTTGGCATAAATGTTAGCGGCAATTTTGCTTATACAAGAGCAAACCAACATGGCGGTTTTTTTGGCGAGAACCAGGTTAGTGGTACTGCATCATCTTTTGCCCGTTCATTATTCCTTGCCCGCAACTGGGACCTTAATCTTCCTTTTGAAGATAAGAATGGTTTACCCTTACAACCAAATGTAACAGGTTATGATAATCCCCGTTGGTCAGCCAAGTATAATACGATAAATACGAATGAAGAAAGAATAGTTGCAGGTGCCCATTTTGATTTTACAATCAAGAAATGGATACGTGTTGATTATACACTTGGTAACAATGTGTCTCGTATTGACCGGAGAGAAATAACTGAAATCGGTTCAAGGGCTGCGTCGGGCCAAGGGAGATTAGTTTTGGATAATTATAGAAAGAATGAAGTGGAATCCAACCTTCTTGTTACCCTGACTCCTGCTTTAAATAATAAAGATCTTTCTTTAAAAGTGTTGGTTGGTAATAATGTAAACCAACGAACAATTACTGACGCCGCACAAACGGGTAACCAGTTCATCACAAAAGGAATTTATACGCTTAGTAATACAGCACAACAGCAATTTACCACTGACGTTTATTCAAGACAAAGAATAATTGGTGTATTTGGCGACGCAACTCTAGGCTATAAAAATTATGCATTTTTAAATGGAACCCTGCGGAATGACTGGTCTTCAACTTTACCCGTTGAAAACCGGAGTTATTTATATCCATCGATTTCCGGTTCTGTGATCGTTACTGATGCATTGAAAATAAAAAGCAATTTCATAGATTATGGAAAGATAAGAGCAGGTTGGGCAAAGGTTGGGCGTGATGCACCACCTTATTCTTTAAATGATGTGTATACCATCAATCCAAGTTTCCTTAGC
>DASTZB010000419.1:0-4289 GCA_035764525.1 Chitinophagaceae bacterium
TGGGATCGCCGCGGCGTTGAAATTTATAATCAACCATCCTGAGATCTTTGGTGTTAAAAAAATCACCCGTTCTTATGTTGTATTTAAAAACACCAGTGACTCCCAATTTCAATTCCTGCTCAATACCAAATTCGAGATAATCAAAATCCACTACACTTTTTGCTACACCGGGAATTCCTTTACGCCAACTCGCATAGAATGTGGGCCATTTAGAACCAAGGATGATCTTTTCTCTTGGCTCACGGATGAAACGTTGAAATGGCGTATACTGCAAGCGAACTTTTCCATAAAATGCATTGTATGATTCGAAGGGAACAGGTTCATTTTCCTCGCCGAGTATAGTATCCAGTTTGGGATTTGTTTCGTAGCCGGCTACAGAATGGCGAAATGCATAATCTGCATTTACAAATAAGACCAGGCCATTTACCAATTCCATCCCATGACTAATACCGATACCTTCGTTGAGGTAAAAGTTATTCCGCTTCAGCATATTGATCCACGCATCACCCTGGAAAATATATTGAAAGTCTCGCTGGGCTGAAATACTAATGAAGCTATGATTAAATGGGTTATACCTGTGAGTGATCCTTATGTTGCCATTCACATCCTGGTTCCTGATACCATAACTGATATTGGAAAACACAGACAATGATCTCTTAGACGGAAATATTTTAAGATAACCAACATTTGCTTTTATTCTTACTCCGCCAAATTGAAAAGGTTCGATCACGTCCATAAACGGCGGTAAATACCATGTGCGATTTTTCTCACGATCAAATTTGGTTTGCCCGAATAGTAAAACCTTCGGCCATGTTATTTTATTGGTGATCCTGTCGATCGAATCGAGATAAGGCTTGCTGGTTTCAACACGATGAATGCTGTCTTTATAATGAATGAACCGGATTTCCTTTGCTGTTAGTGGTTCTGTTCTTGTCTGCTGCCAAAAGCTGCTGTCACGGTCATACGCCTCTTGTGAAGTAGAGCTTAGTTCTGTGCCGAAATATTTTTTAGGGAATTCTTTATTGAACTCAAAATCTTTATAAGAAGCGATCGTTTCTCCTGACAATTTCCCTTTCCCGGTTTTTGAATAGTAAATGAATTGCTGGCGGGTGATCATCCAGGCTTTATTGTCAACAAGGCTGTATTGCTGGTCTATTTCAAAATGATCATACTCGGGTATATGAAAACCGGGCAATGTGAAGTGTGCACTTAAAATTACCCAGGCACTGTCAAGGATCTTTATCTCACCTTCTACAGTTACATTACTTAATTGTCTTGGCTTTACACTGATGGTATAGATCTTTCTTCCATCCTGGTGTTTTATATTAATGACCTTATACCTGTAAGCTGCTAAACCGCTATAACTAACGGGGGATAAAAACGGGACCTCTGATAAAATTCTTGAACTAATAAGATTATTATACAAATTAAAATTGCCTTCAGTTAATGACAGATAAAAAAGTGTTTCAGGATTCCCCCTTTTTACAACACCAGTTCTTTCTTCCTTAACACGATTATCATTCTCATGATCGTAACGTAAAGAAATTTCTGCCATTGACATTCGCTGCAGCTCTGCATTCAAATTAGCAGTGATTGTATCAAGAGCCTTCTTTTTTGTTTTTACTTTTCGTTGCGACGAATCTTCCTGCGTGGCTCTTATATAGACATTACAGGAGTAAGGTCCTGCAGCAGCAAGTATGTCGTCTTTATTCCTGACCACATTGCGGATGATCTCTTCAGAACGGTCTTTCATTTTCGCTTTCACGATTACTTCAGAAAGATCCTTGGCATCACCAGTTTCCAAAATAATATTCTGTACATAATCTTTGGTAACAACAACATTTATCAAAAGTGTTCTGTAACCGAGCATGCTAAAGGAAAGATCGTACGTCCCTTCTTCAAGACGTAGTTCATAGGAGCCGTCTTCTTTTGAAATAGTTCCTTTTACTGACCCTTTTACTTGTATGCTTATTAATGGAAGCGGCTCAAGCTTATCATTAGTGACCTTACCGGAAATTTTAAAGTATTGTGCCTGCACAACTGAAGACCCAAGAAGAAGAGTCAGCAGTAAGCAGTTGCGGAGGTGCATAGAGGGGAATATTGGTTGTAAAATTGCAAAAATTATAACGCTAATAAAAGGACGATTATTATTTTCGGAATGATTTAACAGCCTGAATCTCTGAAAGAGTAAATCCAATTAACCAGATAATTTTAGACTTAAACACGATTGCAAATCGCCGCAGTTTACATTTTCTTTTGAATATCTTTTTGCGGGAATTTATGAGCCCGGCGAAAAAACCGGCAAGTCAAACAAGCGTCTAATTTTCTGAAGTCAATTTTATTGTAAAAGCACCAAAGTCCAGATGTTGAAAATAATTGACAATACAAATATGCTTCGCACAATTGTTGCAGCATAATACAGCACAACTATTAACTACTGCTTCGAACCTATGATGGAGGGTCGTCGAAATATGACAATGGATCAGCTTGTGGATATTCTTACCCAGAAAACACAAAAGTTTACGCAGTTATTGGTTTATAAAAATTTTGGAAATGAGTATAAAGAATGTAAGGAAGACATTCAACAATTACTTGCTGAAATAGAGATAAGAAAAAAAACAACAAGCCAACAAAAGCCAGCGACATTAGCCTGATCTATTTCTTCACCCAAAATTCATCTTTCCATTCTGTTTCGCAATGTGAATTATCTGGCAGTTCCTTGTGTACCTCGTCCAGTTGTTCAGGCGTAAGTATCTGTTCAGCATATGCAAAAAGTTCTCTCTCTTCAAACCGGATATGATTATTAATATAATCTGCAAGCAATTGAAGTGAGTTTGGATCTGGTTCTTTATCGAGAGAGATAATGACATCACGGATATGTGCATGTTCATTGAACATTTGGGCGACGAGAGGATTATCTGCAGGCAAATGTTTCACTAATACTTTTTCTTCATCTTTAAAATGTGGTTTCATATGGTTTGACCAAAACCAGCGGGTATAACTACAAAGTGTTGCTAAAGAAGTTCCATTTGAAAGGCCCTGTTTTATTTTCCAGGCAAATAATAAACCGTCATGATGTTCACGACTAAGAGGCGCCAATTCTTTACTTCTCTTGATCGGTTTTATCTCGTCCATATTGTAAAATTAATAAGATCTATATGAATGCGGATGATGTTTAGCATGAATTTGGCTGAGCTTGATCAGAAGAGAAGGATTCACGCAAAGACGCCAGGGAATTACCTGGTTTTCGTTGCACCTTTTTTCCTGGCGATCTTTGTGTGAAATAAACATTGAATAGAATTGTTGTTGTATAAAAGTGCGAATCGTCCACCGGAAGATTCGAAGGCAACAGAAGTTTAATAGGATTACAAATGCTGGTAACAAAATCTCATTGGAGAAATTAAAATATATATTAACCAAAATTTACTTTCAACAATTTGTTTTCACACGTGTTAATAATTAACTTTAGGAAGTGATTGAGATAAGTCTTTATTTTAATCATGGGGTCAAACATCTGAATAAAACAGGTGTCGTGAATAAATCTGGTAACCACCCTATGCCAGCATTGTGAAATTAAAAACGAAGTGAATTGACAGAAACGATCATCAACCTCGAAACCGTAAACCCTATCGAGTTCTTTGGCGTAAATAACGGCAAGCTCGACATTCTGAAAAAGAAATTTCCCCTCTTAAAGATCTTATCAAGGGGTACCCAGTTAAAACTCAGCGGTTCGCCAGAGCAGGTAACATCTGCCCGCGAAAAAATTGAACTCATCGTGCAGTACCTGGAAAGGAATGGCCACATGAGTGAAAATTATTTTGAGCAGGTGCTAGGTGGCGATGATGCCGAGACTGTTGATAATTTTATCGATCGTAATCCAAATGATGTGTTAGTGTTTGGTCCGAATGGTAAAACTGTTCGTGCAAGAACCGCTAATCAAAAACGTTTGGTGCAAATGGCCGAGAAGAATGATATCGTGTTTGCTATCGGACCTGCCGGTACCGGTAAAACTTATACTGCCGTTGCATTGGCAGTAAGAGCCTTGAAAAATAAAGCTGTGAAGAAGATCATTCTTACACGTCCTGCTGTTGAAGCTGGTGAGAACCTTGGTTTCCTTCCCGGTGACCTGAAAGAAAAGATCGATCCATACCTGCGTCCTTTATATGATGCATTGGATGATATGATACCTGCTGATAAGCTCGGCTATTATATGAGCACTCGAACGATCGAGATCGCGCCACTTGCTTATATGCGTGGTCGTACTCTTGACAATGCCTTTATCATTTTGG
>DASTZB010000420.1:0-16277 GCA_035764525.1 Chitinophagaceae bacterium
AAAAGATGGAAACGAATATGTTGACTGGCAGAAAATGAAAACTGTTAAATGGAACGATCCTAAATTCCTTGAACAGCTAGGTCAAACAAATCTTATACTTCCTCCGGATGACAGGATCTTTGGAAGAATTGAGATTGATCCTAGAAAGTTGATCTATCATTCAAAAGTTTTTGATCTTAAGGAAGCGGCGAAAAGAGAAAATGCAACGCAGCCCCGCTCTAAGTTTATATTAGAAAAGAAAACTCCTATATATCCAGATACCTTGGTTTGGATAAGAGACTTTGCTTACTCTTACAATGAGCCAATGACAAAAAGATACTTTGCTCACCCTGCATTTGGAAACTATCCTGTAGTGGGTGTTAACTGGCATATGGCAACAGCATTTTGTGAATGGAGTACTCATTACCTGAATTCATATCTTAATTCTAAAAATAGACCCCAGGAATCAGATTTCCGCTTGCCTACAGAAGGACAGTGGGAATATGCAGCTCGTGGTGGTCGTTCACAATCTATGTTCCCCTGGGGTAACTATTACCTGAGAAATAAGAAAGGTTGTTTGATGGCAAACTTTAAACCTGGTCGTGGTAATTACCCTGAAGATGGTGGTTTCTATACAGTAAGAGCCGATGCTTATTGGCCTAATGACTTTGGTCTTTATAATATGGCTGGTAACGTTGCGGAATGGACATCATCAATTTTTTATGAAGGTTCTTTCACTTTCCAACATGATATGAACCCTGATGTTCGCTGGAATGCAAAAGAATCTGATCCTCCCCTCATGAAGAGGAAAGTGATTCGTGGTGGAGGTTGGAAAGATGTTGGCTATTACCTACAAACAGGAACCCGCACATATGAGTACCAGGATTCAACCAAGTCTTATATCGGATTCCGCAGGGTAATCGATTTACCGGCTGCACCGCAAAAAGGCCGCAAAAAATAAGTATTGAACAATAATTCACTTTGTTTTTGCGTACTTACTTCCAAAACTGACTTACCAAACTGTACAATCTTTAATAACCTATAAAACGAGCCCTTTATGCTATTCTTTAAAACACAGCGAGGTCAGGTGGTCCTCAATTTTATTTTCGCTTTTTTTGCTGCCGTGGTAATCCTCGGAGCATTATTTAAAATTCGTCACTGGCCTTTTGCCGATGAGATGATCACTCTTGGTCTTTTATCTGAGGTAATCGTGTTCTTGGTGATGGCCTTCATGGTTCCTCCTCCGGAAGAACCACATTGGCAACGTTATTTCCCGGATATTAATCTTCATCCGGACCTTGATCCCAATTTCAAACCTACGCCGCTTACATTACCCGGTTCGTCAGCTAATCCTGCATTGACAAAAATGGAAGATATGTTGTCAGCAGCAGACATTACGCCGGCAAGTCTTGGTCGTCTTGGTGAAAACTTCAAGAAACTTGGTACTACTGTAGATAAGATGAGTGATGTTAGTGATGCCATTTCGGCCACTAATGATTACTCTAAAAAAACCCGTGAGGCAACAACTGCTCTCGGACAAATGAAAGATGCTTATGTAAGCGCATCAAGTTCAGCGCAGAGTTTTAATGCTGCTGCTGAAGGCACCAAACAATTTCATGAGCAGGTACAGGTGCTTACAAAAAATCTTTCGTCATTAAATACTATTTACGAACTGGAACTCCAGGATACCAACAACCACCTGAAAGCAATGAACAGGTTTTACAATAACCTGGTACAAGCTTCAGATGCTATGTCAGGCAGTGTGGATGATGCTAAGAAAGCACATGACCAGATTGCAACATTGGCCGGCAACCTTGGTAAGCTGAACCAGATCTATGGCAATATGCTTAGCGCAATGCAAGGCAGAGCATAAGAAAATAATAAAGGTTTCGTTTTATAGAATGCGAAATCCGTATCCGTGATTTTTGTCACCATTTAATAACCAGTCTCTCCTCAGGCGAGACGAAAAACCATAAACGTCATGGCTTTACCTCGTGAGCCCCGGCAAAAGATGATCAATATGATGTACCTGGTGCTAACAGCCCTGCTGGCACTGAATGTATCATCCGAGATCCTTAATGCCTTTAAAACGGTTAACAATAGTCTTGAAGAGACTAATAGAGTAGTTAATCAGTCTACTTCTGATGTATTGACCTCTCTTGAAGAAAAAAAGAATGATCCAGGTACCAAAGAAAAAGCTACTATTTGGTATGAGAAAGCGCAACGGGTTCAGGGATATTCTAAAAGTATGTATGAATTTATTGATGGTCTTAAGAAGAAAATAGCAGATGGTGCCAAATATGATCCATCTTCTGACAAGGATAAAGGAATTGATAACCTCGATGTAACAACCAGAGTGATGGTAGAAAAAGGCGATGGGAAATTATTAAGAAGCAAATTGGATGAATACAAAAAAAATGTTCTTGATATTGACTCGCAGATTTCAAAAACTTTTGCTACTTCTTTACCTATCAATACGGAAATGCCAAAGACCAAGAATAAAAGTAATAGGACTTGGGAATCTGCATATTTTCATATGGTTCCTACAGTAGCAGCTATGACAATTCTTAGCAAGTTTCAAAATGATGTAAAAACATCAGAGAACAAGCTTATTACATTTTGTCATGAACAAGTTGGCAAAGTAATTTATAGGCAGGATGCATTTGCAGCATTAGCTATTGCCAATACTACAAATGCTTTGCCTGGACAAGAAATTGAAATAACTGCTGGCGTAGGAGGGTTTAGCAAGGCTATCACTCCAAAAATTTCTATTGGCGGGCAGGCAGTCTCTTTAGGTGAAGATGGTGCTGCGCATTACAAGTTTAAAGCAGATAGACTTGGCAGTAACTCAATACCAGTAGTAATAAGTTATACAGACCAGGACGGTCAGACTAAAAACATTACTAAAACTGTTGAATATGTAGTTGGTCAATCCAGCGCAGCTGTTCAGCTTGATAAAATGAATGTATTGTTTATTGGTGTTGATAATCCTGTAACCATTTCTGGCAGTGGTAGCGTTGATCAGATCCAGGCATCAATAAGCGGAGGCGGTGGTGTTCTTAGCGGTTCAGGAGCTCATCGTACTGCAAGAGTTAGCCAGGAAACTGATGAGTGTATTATAACAGTAAGAACGCCTGATGGAAAAACAACACCAGTTAGATTCCGTGTTCGTTCAATTCCTGATCCTACTCCAATGATCGGGACATATGAAAGTGGCGATATACCTGCTTCTTATTTTAAAAGCCAGGCTGGTGTAAGAGCTTTTGTAAAGAACTTCTTTTATGAAACACAGTTCAATGTAACAAGTTTCAGAATTACCGGTGATGGAACCGGATTTGAAGAAGGAATTGACGAAAAAAATAATACTGGCGCTGTTTGGGCTGAAGCAAGAAGCGTAATTAATAAAGCTCGTCCAGGCTCATACATTTATATTGATAATATTTATGCTATTGGTCCGGATGGTAGAAGAAGAAAGCTTACACCGCTTATTTATAATTTGAAATAAAAGAGCAATGAAATACAAGATCCTTAAATTTTCAGTTCTTGCTGCGGCCATGATGATCATGGTTAATGCAGAAGCACAAAGGGGCCGGGGAAGAACTACAAGGAATACGAATCAGCCTGCTGATACAACTAAGCCAAATCAGCAAAGTGTTCAGCAAAACACGAATCCTGCTGCCATTCAGCAATACAATCCTTATGGGAATGTTCCCATCAAGATGGCGCCAGTAACAGGTGGTTTTAATGATACAATTCGTACATCATTAAGAAGAGATGCTGCAACAGAAAGAAGCATGTTTAAGGATCGTATTCCCTTGGATTATGAATTTTTAAGAGCTGATGACGCCTTATATACCCAACGTGTTTGGAGAGAAATTGACATTCGTGAAAAAATAAATCTTCCTTTCCGCTACCAGGCGCAGGATGACAACGGTGATCAGCGCTTCGTAAGTATACTTGTAAATGCGGTAAGAAAAGAATTGAAAAATGGAAATGCTATAGCTTTTAGTGCAGAAGATGATCGCTTTACTACTTTTCTTGATTCTTCATCATTTGAGAAAGCAATTGGTGGAGGAGCTCAATGCGACACACTCCCTGTATATAATATCCTTGATCCAACTAAGATCGACAGCTTTGTTGTTTCATGTCCTAAACTAAGTCCTGATGAGATCGTTAAATTCAGGATAAAAGAAGAATGGATATTTGACCGGGAAGCAAGTCGTATGTTTGTTCGTATACTTGGTATAGCTCCTTGTAAAACACAACTTGCCCCTGATGGAAAAACAGAAAGAGGTGTATCGCCTTTGTTTTGGATATATTATCCTGACCTAAGAGCAACACTTGCCCGCTACGAGGTTTATAATCCAAAGAACATGGGTATGAGCCGCATGACATGGGAAGAATTGTTGGAAGCAAGAATGTTTAGTAGCTATATAATTAAATCTACTCTTGATAATCCAATGAACAAATATCTTAGAAATACGATCAATGATCCGATTCTTCGTTTACTTGAAGGTGATAACATCAAAGATAAGATCTTCAATTACGAACAAAATCTTTGGCAATACTAATAATCGTCCTAGTAAAAATACTATCAACAGTCTCGCTTTAGGCGGGACTGTTTTTTTTGTTTCAACTCTTATTTTTAGAATAGTAATTAAATAAAAAATACCCTACAGCGGGTATAGGAAATGTCAATAAATGTTGTACTTTTATTTCGGTTTTTCATAGGATATTGGATTTTAAAAACGGGGCTGGATTTCTATCCGGGCCCCATTTTTTTTAGTTCATTGATGAGCATCGCTGCTTTTGTCTTTCCAATAATTTTTGAGATCTCACCTACATCTTTTTCTCTAATGTTTTTTACTGATTTGAATTCCTTCAATAACTTATTGGCAGTTTCTTTACCTATGCCTTTTACTATTTCTAATTCATTCTTAAATACGCCTTTTGCTCTTCGCTTACGGTGATGAGTAATTCCGAATCGATGAACTTCATCGCGAATGCCACGAATGAAGTTCAGGCTTTCGCTATTGTAGGGAAGTTTTAAAGATTCGTGATCACCGGTAAAAAATATCTCTTCTACATTCTTTGCAAGACCTGCCAATGTTGTTTTACCTGTTGCATGTAATTCATGCAGCGCTTCTGCTGCGGCGCTTAACTGACCTTTCCCGCCATCAATAATCACAAGATCTGGCCATGGCAATGCTTCTTCTATGACTCTTTTATATCGTCTATATACGGCTTCTTTCATCGTGGCAAAATCATTTATTCCTTCAACCGTTTTTACATTAAAATGCCTGTAATCTTTTTTGCTTGGCACCCCATTTTTAAAACACACCATTGCAGAAACCGGGTACGAACCCTGGAAATTGGAATTGTCAAAGCATTCGATATGAAAAGGAATTTTAGACAGTCTTAGATCTTTCTGCACCTGTTTTAACAAATCAAGTTTATCAGTATTCTTTTTATCTAATTGGAGTCGCTGCTTATTTTTTAATTCGTCAATAAAGTATTGTGCATTTTTTTCTGATAGCTCCAATAGCTTTTTTTTATCTCCACCCTTGGGAACGGTTACCACCGCTTCATTTTCGGGATAGGTAATTGCAAATGGAAGAATAATTTCTTTTGCATGGCTATTGAAAGTGCTGCGAAGTTGCGCAACTGCAAATGCAAGTATTTCTTCTTCGGTTTCATCCAGGAAATTTTCAGTCAGGATCGTTTTTGTTTGTACAATAGTCCCATTTTGGACCATCAGATAATTGATATAAGATTTTTCCTCATATTTTACAATGGAGAATATATCCATTTCTGATAAACGTGGATTTGCCACTACAGACCTTGACTGATAGTTTCTAAGAAATTCGATCTTCTTTTTAATTGCTTCTGCTTTTTCAAATTCCATTTTTTCAGAAAGACCTTTCATCTCATTTTTAAAATGATTTATGACAGGGTTAAGATTTCCTTTGAGAAGATTTTTTATTTGTTGTATACCCTCTTTATAATCCTGTTCATTTTGTAAACCTTCACAGGGGCCTTTACAATTTCCTAAATGATATTCAAGACAAACTTTAAACTTTTTTCGCTCAATATTTTTTTGCGTAAGATTTAAAGCACATGTCCTGATAGGAATCGTTTGTCTGATAAATCCTAAAAGCTCCCTTACTCTATGCACTGACGTGTAAGGACCGAGATATTCGGAACCATCTTCAATATGTTTACGGGTAAGAAAGATCCTGGGAAATGGTTCGTTTTTAATAACTATATAGGGATATGATTTATCATCTTTAAGGTTGATGTTAAATCTTGGCTGAAAGTTTTTGATTAAAGAATTTTCAAGGAAGAATGCATCTTGTTCAGAATTTACAATCGTGAATTCGATATGATGTATCCTGTTTACAAGCTCATGGGTTTTATAGCTGGTAAGGTTTTTTAAAAAGTAGGAGCTTACCCTTTTTCTGAGATCTTTTGCTTTACCTACATAAAGCAATTCACTTTCTTTATTGAAATATTTATAGATTCCCGGACTGCGGGGTAAAGTTTGTACAATATCTTGAAACTCAGAGTTTGTCATCGATCCTGATTTAAGAAAGACAGATAGGCAACATCATTGCCAGGCAACTTTTGTGAAATGAGTTTTATCAGGTTGGTTGTCTTTTTCTATGATACTCCCTATTGAAAAGTACTTGTCTATTTCCCAAAAAAGCTTTTGTTCAACGGTGCTATCTTTCGATGGCAGATACCTATCTATAAAAATACTTTGCACTGTACCGCTTGAAACATCAGCCAGCGTAATAACAATAATTTGTTTTTGTATTTCCGCATTTTCATTTTTGGCAGTGGAGGTAATGTTGAGTGTTTCCTGTTGAGCGTCTATCAATCTTTCTTCAGTATAATTTTCATAATATTTTTTATCAGCAATTTCTGGCAATGAAAGGAAGGCAGCCGCAAACTTTCTGACCTCTTCCCGCTTTAAATAAGCTGTGTCGGTAATATCGCCGTTAGTCTCATATTTTGTTATCCCATAAAGTGATGTATCAAGCTTGTTGACCTGCCCTTTTATGATTGACAAAGCAGAAATTGGTGGTTCTTGCTTTGTTTCTTTTTTTTCTTTACATGCAGCAAATAAAACAGCGATAAGAGATGAAAGGATTAAATAGTTTTTCATGCCATAAATTTAAAGGGAAATAATGTTCTTAAAACAATTATCCCGACAATTAGCTTGCCGGGATAATTTAGCGAAAATGTGCAGTTAGTATCGATTACTTTTTATTATTGTTGAGGGTAGCTCCCACTTTCAATCCTATTGCGTATAATTTTTCTTTTACAGTTAAGGCGCTTACAAAACTGGACAAATGCTGGTAACGTAATTGCGGACCAACCTGCCATTTAATCCTCCCAGTAGAATATGACACAAATGTTCCTACACCCGTACTAATATTCCAACGCCGCATGAGGTCAGGGAATTTCGCATAATTTTTATAATCACTGGAAATAACATAAGCCCTGTCGCCAATAACATAGGTCGGCTGTAACGTACCGCTAACTCCCCACTGAATGTTCTTATTGTCACTAACAATAATTTCAACTCCAACGGGGGCCGCCACCTGAAAGTAAAAATTTTCCAGCCAGTTTGAATTTGGTGAGCTACCGCCAAAATTCCGGTAATAACTCAAGGTTGACAAAGAATCAACCCCTCTATAACCACTGGACAGAGCAACGGTAGCTATTTCGGTGGGATGAGAATAGGCCCGGATATCATAGCGATTAATATTGAACTGTAAGCCAGTTTTTATAGAAAACTTTTTATTTACCCGGTATTTTCCTTCAATTCCAAATTCAAGGCCCATAGCAGGTTTATGTTTAACAACATTTTTCAAGTCAAGCGCTGGTACATAAAACCCGCCCGTATATACATTTTTATTTTCTGTCAATTTTCTATAGCTGACTGTTGGCGTAAAATAAACCTGGGCTGTAACCTTAGGCTGCTTACTTGGTTTTGGAAGTAACATATTTTCCGAAGCAAGCGCAGAAATCGCATCATTGATCTTTTTTTCCGTATTCTCATCCAAAGAACTTTGTCCGAGGGTATTTTTTTCATTGGGAAGAATATTATTTAATACATCATCTTCTGTTTTTACCAACGTTTTTTGTCTAAAAAGACTCAGATCTGTGTAGAGAGATATATAATCATTCGGTTCATTTTTATTGAAGCTAAATGGATCGATTACTTCTTGCTCGAAAATATTGCGTATGTTATTTTTCAAATTCAAATCAGCTTGCATGTCATCATCAACCGTCGGGGTATTAAAAACAGGGCCATTTGAATATAATTCCGCAAGGTTTGCTGTTGGACGATTAGCTGGCTTTATTTCATTAATTGCAGGTGTAAATGTTTTTGCTTCATTTGGCGCAGTTGCAAGAACTTGTTGCTGATTGCTATTTTGAATTGAAATATGTTTTCCTGGTTTATCATTATAAATGATAATAGAAACAATGGAACTAGTAAGCAAAAACATAATCGCTGCAGTAAGGCCATACCATCTGCGGCGATTATGTAAAGCGGAGTGAATGCCTTTCCAAACCTTTTCCGAAGGATACATCCTGTATTGGTTGGCATTATCTCTCAACAGCTTCTCAAAATCCCCATTATTGAATTGTCTCTCCATAAACCAGTCAGTAATTAGGAACGGATCATCTTTATTTGCTGCCTGCCAAAGCAATCCACTCAGTCTGTTGCCTTGGTTTTTGCAATATTTTTTTTCTTACCAAAATGTCTTCAAGCATTGCCTTAGCCCTTGTGTACTGGCTCCGGCTTGTGCTTTCTTCTATATCCAGCATTTTTGCAATTTCACGATGACTATACCCCTCTACTGCATATAAATTAAGTACTGTACGATATCCCATTGGCAATATCCGGATACATTCCACCACTTGTTTCGCTTGTATGATCGATGGAACACTTTCTTCTCTCACTTGTACCCCGGTTGCATGAATTATATCAACACTGTCATTGAACTTCTTATTTCTCTTTAGGATATTGATACAGGTATGAACGATTATCCTCCTGATCCAACCTTCAAAAGCTCCCCGGCTTTCAAACGTATGCATTTGTAAAAAAACCTTAATAAAGCCTTCCTGTAGCATATCCTCAGCGTCTTCCCGGTTATGGGCGAAACGATAACAAACAGCCAGCATTTTGGGACTGTATTTGTTGTAAAGTTCCCGCTGGGCAGAAGCGTCGTTTTTCAAACAGCCTTGTAAAATGGCTTCCTCGGTCATAGTTTCCTTTGGTTGCCTGTAAATTAGACAATTTTTGAATTCAATAGCTGCACAGAATTGTAATTTCTCGGAATGTAATATCCTCAGCCCGCATTTTTCCACATCAAAATAGGGGGTGGGGGTAAATTTCAGGTTTAAAATGAGTTTTGCAGAGCAATCAGATAGGTTCTACCATAGGCGGACAACGCTGAAGCAAAGTTCTGGTATTTGAGATCGAGACTAATTTCCATGCCGAACTGAAACTCTGCAATTTTTAAATTTGACGAAATCCTTTTTCAGGAAGCTTGGCTCTTGTGAGAGGTGGAAGAAAGGTCTTTATTTTTAAAAGTGTTTATGATTTTGGCTGTTGAAGTCTTGCAGGACGCTTAAGACTATCTGCAGGTAACATTCTTTTCATTTCATCCATTATACCCTGCGCCCATCCAGTAAGTTTTGCTTTTTCATCCTGTGTCAAAATTGCCTCTTTATGGGTCCAGGTATAACTATCTATCGGCATCTCACCTTTTTTTACCTGCTCTATCACGTCTTCCATTTTATGATACCTGAGCCAGGCTGGTTTTGCCGCGAGTGAATCAAGGTTTAGTTGTCTTTTTCCATCTACAACATGATCATTTAGCCACCAATCAACCGGTTGTATCTTACTGTACCACGGATAAACTGTATTATTAGTATGGCAATCATCACACGCTTTTTTCAAAATTACTTTTACATCGTCAGGAATAGCATGTAGCTTCGATATTGCTTTTGCCTGATCACCTTCATGAATATTTTTCCTTGGATGAAAAAACTGAATTGCTACTAAAATGATCAATAATAGCCAGCCGATGGTCTTGAAAACTTTTTTCATGGAGTTTTTTTATGGTTACTAAATTAATACTTCGCCCGTCATTTCCTTTGGAATTGGTAATTGCATCAGGGTAAGGATCGTTGGTGCAATATCTCCCAATTTTCCCGACTTTACTTTCCCTTTGAATTCATTATCGATAATAAAAAGTGGAACAGGATTCATCGTATGGGCTGTATTCGGAGAGCCATCTTCATTGATCATATAATCTGAATTGCCATGATCGGCAGTAAGAAAAGTTGTATAGCCATTTTCTAATCCAACGGTTACAATTTGCTGGACACATTTATCAACTGTTTCTACGGCTTTAATTGCGGCTTTCCATACCCCGGTATGACCAACCATATCGGCATTCGCATAGTTCAGGCAAATAAAATCTGCGGTCTTATTTTTTATTTCAGATAACAATGCATCAGTTACTTCAAAAGCACTCATCTCAGGCTTTAGATCATAAGTTGCCACTTTTGGGGAGGCGATCATAATTCTTTTTTCACCATCAAAAGGTTTTTCTCTTCCACCGCTAAAGAAAAAACTTACATGCGGATATTTTTCCGTTTCAGCGATACGGATTTGTTTTAATCCATGCTGCTGTAAAACTTCACCAAGGGTATTGTGCAAATTGTCCGTTTCGAAAACCACATGTACATCTTTGTAAGTTTTATCATATTCTGACATAGTAGTATAATTCAGTGAAAGCCTTTTCATTCCATGATCGGGCAGATCCATTTGTGTAAGTACTTGCGTTATTTCCCGGCAACGGTCAGTCCGAAAATTAAAGCAGATCGCTACGTCACCATCCTTTATTTTCACCAGTGGCTCTTGATCTTCAGCGATAATTACTGTTGGTTTAATAAATTCATCTGTTATATTCTTACTATAAGAATTTTCAACAGCTTCAATTGCATCGGTTGCTTTTTCACCAACACCATTTACCAAAGCATCGTAAGCAAGTTTGATCCTTTCCCATCTTTTGTCCCGGTCCATTGCATAATAGCGGCCACTCACCGAAGCAATCTTTCCAACAGAATTATTTAAATGCCCCTGCAACTCTTTAATAAAACCTAAGCCGCTTTTCGGATCACAATCACGGCCATCAGTAAACGCATGTATAAAAACGTCACTTAAATTCTCTTTTTTGCAAACATCAATTATTGCTTTCAGATGATCGATATGGGAATGCACACCCCCATTACTTACTAACCCCAAAAGATGGAGTGGTTTATTATTCTTTTTAGCAAATCGAATAGCATTTAATAATACTTCATTTTCTGCAAAAGAGCCGTCACGGACGGCAACATTTATGCGCTGTAGTTCCTGGTAAACGATACGTCCGGCGCCAAGGTTTAAATGACCAACCTCTGAATTACCCATTTGACCATCCGGCAACCCTACTGCTTCTCCGCAAGTAATAAGTGTGGTATTTGGATACTTTGAATAAAGTGACGAAACAAATGGCGTTTTGGCATTTTGAATTGCATCTGCAGATGCCACCTTTCCGAGCCCCCATCCGTCCATTATAACCAGAATTATCTTTTTTGCTGCCATTATAGAAGTTTAACAATGAGAAATGCGTTCATTTTCAAGGTAAAAATGGCAACAAAGCTAAGTGTTTTAACGTAACCGCTCTGTAATCCCATTGGCATGTAGTAACTTAGCTTTGGCAATAATGTACCGGACTGTGGCATGTTTTTCGATTAACCTACTATGAAAACTAAATAAAATGAAAAAAGCTTTACTCTTATTACCTGTTTTTTTTATCGCAATTTCTTCCTTTACCCAGGCGGGAATAGATGATGTTATTTCTGCGATGAAAACGGGGAATGCTTCAGGCGTCACAAAATATTTTGATAGTTACGTTGATATTACAATGCCTGACAAAAGCAGTAACTATAGCAAGAGCCAGGGCGAACTTATCATTAAAGATTTTTTTTCCAATAGTGGTGTAAAAAGCTTTGATGTAAAACATAAAGGCAATAACGATAACGGCGATTATTGCATTGGAACACTTCAGACAAGAAATGGAAGTTACCGTGCGACAGTTTATATGCGTTTAAAAGGCAATAAACAAGTGATCCAGGATATTCGAATTCAGCAATTATAAAACCTTTAGTAAAATATTTGAAGCCCCGCCCATTTTGTGGCGGGGCTTTTTTAGTTTTGAGTAATGGAATTCAATAAACAATTTTATCATTTGATCGATGAAGCACTTATTGAAGATATTGGAGAAGGAGATCATTCAACATTAAGTTGTATACCCGCAAATGCAAAAGGGAAGGCCATTTTAAAAATAAAACAGGATGGTACACTTGCAGGGGTTGAAGTGGCGGAGAAAATTTTTCAATACAAAGATGCCGGTACTTTTTTTACAATATTAAAAAAAGATGGGGAGATGATGAAAGCCGGCGAAATGGCTTTTGAAGTGGAGGCGTCTGTTCATACTATATTGCAATGCGAAAGACTCATATTGAATTGCATGCAGCGAATGAGTGGCATTGCAACGTTGACTCGTCAATATGTTGACCGGTTATATGGCCACAAGACAAAATTGCTTGATACAAGGAAGACGACACCAAACTTTCGCTTGTTGGAAAAAGAAGCTGTGAAAATAGGAGGCGGGGTAAATAATCGTTTTGGTTTATTCGATATGATCATGCTGAAGGATAATCATATTGCTTATTGTGGAGGAGTTGAAAATGCAATTAATGAAGCCTGGAAATACCTACAGAAAAAAAAAATGGATCTGAAAATTGAAATAGAAACAAGAAATCTTGAAGATGTTCAAAATGTGATCGCAGTTGGAAAGGGGAAAGTACTCCGTATCATGCTTGATAATTTTACACCGGAACAAGTTGCAGAGGCTATGAAACTAATTGGTGAAGATTTTGAAACGGAAGCAAGTGGAGGAATTAATTTGGACAATATTGAAGATTATGCAGAGACTGGAGTTGATTATGTAAGTGTAGGAGCATTGATACACCAGGCAAAAAGTTTGGATCTTAGTTTAAAAGCAGTAATAATTTGAACAATGGGCAAGAAAAATAGGCCTGATAGCCGTGGATTTGTATTTAGCACAGACCCGAATTTTAAATTCGAGAAAGAATCAGATTCAACTGCAACATTAGCAGCCGCACAACAAAAACTAAAAGTAAGTTTGGAAACAAAACATAGGGCAGGTAAAGCAGTGACATTGGTAGAGGGATTCATAGGTAAAGATGAAGATCTTGAAGATTTAACAAAAAAATTGAAATCATTCTGCGGTACAGGTGGGTCAGCTAAAGATGGTGAAATAATTATACAAGGAGATCAAAGAGAAAAACTGATGCAGTGGTTTGGAAAGAATGGATATAAGAATGTAAAAAAATTTTAAGGATTTTGATTTGTTCCTGATTCATCCTCATTCATAAAATAACTCAACGCCCCACTAGGGCATCTTTTTATTTGTTTCACAATTTTTTCTGTTGTCGATCCTTCCGGCGTTATCCACGGCTTTTCATTTGGCTTAAAAACTTCAGGTAAGCCCCCGACGCATCTGCCAGAATGAATACAAAGCTCAGGCTGCCATAAAATGGTGACTTCGCCATTAGAGTATTTAAATTTTTTTGGCGCCATAATTAAAATTAATACTTTCTTTCTTCGATCGAATCAAGAATAGTGCAGTAACTAATATACCGATCGACATTTATTTTCTCCTCATCGACTGCTTTTTTTATGGCACAGCCAGGTTCATTTATATGCTGGCAATTGTTAAACTGGCAATCATTTAGCCGGCTTCTCATCTCTGGAAAATAATGAGACAGTTCTTGTTTTGAAATATCAACTAACCCAAATTCCCGCATGCCCGGCGTATCAATTATTTTTCCGCCATCAGGAAGATCATACATTTCTGCAAAGGTTGTGGTGTGCAGACCCTTGCCACTCCATCCGCTAACATCCTGTGTTTTTAGTTCCAATTGCGGGCAAACAATATTTATGAATGAAGATTTGCCAACACCGCTATGTCCGCTTAACAATGAAATTTTATTCTTTAAAAGATCCTGTACCGTTTCAACTCCCATTCCCTTCTCAACACTTAGAAGAAAAACTTTATATCCAATTTCTTCATACATCTGTTTCCATTCAAAAAATTTTTCATCCTCCTTTTTTCTATGCAGGTCGGCTTTATTCAAAACAATTGCAGCCGGCACATGATACATTTCACAGGCAACCAGGAATCGATCAATAAAGCCCTGCGAGGTTCTTGGTTCTCTTAGTGTAGCAAACAAAACAGACTGATCGAGATTGGCAGCAATAATATGATGTTGGTATTTCTGTCTCGGCGATTGCCTGTTCACATAATTTCTGCGTGGAAGGATATCATTAATGATAGCCGTATTCTCAATTTCGCTTTCAAGTTCAATTTCTACTTCATCGCCAACAGCAACCGGGTTGGTAGAGGTGATTCCATCAATTTTAAAGATCCCCTTCATCCGTGCATTATAAGTTCTCCCGGCCTGATTTTTGACCGTGTACCAGCTGCCTGTCGATTTGTAAACAAGTGCCTTCATAGAACCTCGACTATCGGAATTATTCAAAGTTTTGGGGGAAAGATAGCAACAAAATGACTGTTGCGTAAAATTTATGAGGTTTGGAAGCGTTATTTACACGTGATATTTGTAAGGCTTTAAAGCCAGGAAACTTTGACTATTTTTCAAATTTAAATTCAGCACTATGAATAAACTTATCCCTTCATTTTTCTGCTTTTTAGTATTATTTTTCATCAGTTGTGATAAAAATGATAATCCACCGCCTTCAAATTCAGATCATATAACTCGTTCCGCCTGGAGATTCGACAAAGCAATTTCAGGAGGCACTGATGTTTCAGGTTTTGTTAATGCCTGTTATAAGGATAATGTAATGACTTTTCTGGCTAATGGAAGCGGAACTCTTGATGAAGGTGCTTCAAAGTGCAACGGCTCAGATCCCCAGACTGTGAATTTTACCTGGAATTTTACAAATAATGGAACTACATTAAATGTAACTGCTGGAATTTTTGCCGGTCAGTCGGGAGCCTTCAAAGTTATTTCACTTAATGAGACACAAATGATATTAGAAGGCACCGTTTCTACACCTAGTGGCAATGTTACTGGGCAAATCTATTTTAAACATTAAGACAGGTATTTACCAACAACAGGCAGTCTTCTTCCAACGCCGAATGCTTTGCAACTGATACGGAGTATCGGGCAAAACTGTTTTCTTTTGTATTCATTCGTGTTCACCAACCTTAAAACCCTGTCAACAAGCGCCGAATCATATCCTTTTGCTTTTATTTCTTTTGGGCCATTACGAAGCTCTATGTATTCATATAAAACCCTGTCAAGCGTATCGTATTCCGGGAGACTGTCACTGTCTTTTTGATTTGGTCGTAATTCCGCAGAAGGAGCTTTAATAATAATATTTGAAGGAATAATTTCTTTTTCACGATTAATATATTTTGCCAAAGCATATACCTGCATTTTATAAACATCCCCTAATACACTTAGACCACCAGCCATATCTCCGTACAAGGTCCCATAACCAGTAGCCAATTCACTTTTATTAGATGTATTCAATAAAATGTATCCAAACTTATTTGCAACGGCCATCAACAAGTTTCCTCTTGTTCTTGCCTGGATATTTTCTTCTGCAAGTCCAGATGGCAGATCTTTATAAACAGGCCTTAATTCTGTAATAAAACTTTCAAAAATATTTTTGATCGGAATAATATTATGCTGGCAGCCGAGATTTATGCTAAGCTGTTCCGCATCTTCTACCGAATGTGATGATGAAAACTGAGAAGGCATTAAAAGCACACTTGCATTTTCTTTACCTAAAGCATGAACAGCCAGCACTTGTGTTACTGCACTATCAATACCACCACTGGCGCCAAGTATTGCCTTGTTAAATCCCATCTTTCTGAAATAATCTCTTATTCCAAGAATTAGTGCATGGTAGATCTCATCAATATTTTTATCATTAGTTAAATAGGCAAGAATGTCTTCGCCGGTGCCCACTTCTTTTGCAGAGTAAAAATATTTTTCTCCAGGAGGATGTTTAACAGACGTATCTATTTTTATTAACTCGCCCAATTCAAATATTTCAAAATCTTCTTCAAAATATTTCATCTCTTTCACCTTATTGCCATTGATGTCATATA
>DASTZB010000421.1:0-14748 GCA_035764525.1 Chitinophagaceae bacterium
ATGATACTTGATGAGATAGATAAAGTGGGAAATGATTTTCGCGGCGATCCTTCTTCTGCATTATTGGAGGTACTCGATCCTGAGCAGAACAATACTTTTTATGATAATTATCTCGAATTAGAATATGATTTAAGCAAAGTCCTTTTCATCGCAACAGCAAATAATCTGCAAAACATTCAACCTGCTTTGCGTGACAGGCTTGAGATCATTGATCTTGGCGGCTATGCTGTAGAAGAGAAATTGGAAATCGCAAAACGACATTTAATTCCAAAGCAAAAAGAAGCACATGGATTAAAGACGACCAATTTTACTATTAGCGATAAAATCATAGAAAAGATAATTCAGGAATATACAAGAGAAAGTGGTGTTCGTGAATTAGACAGGCATATCGCATCTATTATGCGTAACCAGGCAAAGGAACTTGCATTGAATGAAAAAGTAAGAGCAAACATTTCGAACAATGATGTTGAAAGAATACTTGGTAAGCCAAAATATAGTAATGACCTGTATAAGTCAGTAAATATTCCCGGTGTAGCAATTGGACTTGCATGGACTTATGTCGGAGGCGATATATTGTTCATGGAAACAAGTCTTAGCGAAGGCAAGGGTGAGTTAAGGATCACGGGTAATCTTGGCAACGTGATGAAAGAAAGTGCAAGCACGGCGCTGAGTTATTTACAGGCTAATGCAAAAAAATATGGCATAGATCAAAAACTTTTTGATAAGAGAAACATCCATATCCATGTGCCTGAAGGCGCCGTACCAAAGGATGGTCCCAGCGCTGGTATTACAATGATGACCTCCATCGCTTCTGCTTTTACAAGTAAAAAAGTAAAACCATTTCTTGCGATGACCGGCGAGATTACACTTCGCGGACAAGTGTTACCGGTTGGAGGGATCAAAGAAAAAATTTTAGCGGCAAAACGTGCCGGCATCAAAGAAGTGATCATTTGCTCTCAAAATGAAAAAGATGTAGATGAGATCGATCCTGATTTCATAAAAGGGTTAAAATTCCGGTATGTAAAAAACATGAGCCAGGTACTGGATCTTGCTTTGGAATAAAAATATTTTTAATTAGAGGCAACCTTAACAGGTGTTTTTTGTTATTAGATTATATACAAATTTCTCCATGTTGGTTGTTTTAAGGGTTTAAAACAGAATTCCTTCCTGCTTGCGGGAAGGAATTTATTTTATGCATGGGTTTAAACTCTGCTCAAGTTTTCTCAACTTAGCTCTTTGCGGCTTGTCAGTTTAATATTATCCTTTCTGCTTTCTTCATCCCTGCTTGCTCAAACCATTGGGGGCAGTTCAGTATTTAATTTCTTAAAACTCCCAAATACCACACAGCTTACTGCTTTAGGTGGAGTAAATGTATCCGTAACATCTAATGATATTGGTTTGGCGTTTAATAATCCTTCGTTATTAAAAAAAGAAATGCATACCCAAATGAATGCAGTCTTCAATAATTTTTATGCAGGCATAAACGCCTATCATTTATCATTTGGATACAGGCATGAAAAATTGAAAACAAATTTTAGTTGGGGGCTTACTTATTTTGATTATGGAAGAATTTCAGAAACGGATGCCTCGGGGAATGTTCTTGGTGCAATGAAACCAACCGACTGGGTAATGCAGGTATCAGCATCACGTAGCTATTTGCAAAAATGGAACTATGGCGCAAGTTTCAAATTTATTTCTTCGAACTATGGTATTTACAGGTCAAACGGCATTGCAATGGATGTGGGAGTCTTATATACAGATACCGTAAACCTCCTTTCAGTATCTATTGTTGCAAAAAATATGGGTTATCAATTAAAAACATATGCAGGAACCGAAGCCGATGAGTTACCATTTGATCTGCAGGCAGGTATTACAAAGAGACTTAAGCATGCACCCCTGGCTTTTTCATTTACGGCACACCACCTGCACCAGTTTGATATCCGTTACAATGACACTGTATTTAACAATGAAAATAATTTTGGCACAAGTAAGGATGGGAACTTCGCTCTGGATAAGATCTTCAGGCATTTTGTTTTTGCCGCGCAAGTTTTCCCGGTGCCGCAACTCGAAGTAACTGTTGGCTACAACCATCTCAGGCGCCAGGAATTAAATATAAGCAATACAACAAATGGGTTAAATGGATTTTCAGTAGGGGTGGGGCTGGTTGTAAAAAAAATACAGGTTCGCTATGCAAGGACTCATTATCAGAATAATACGGCCTACAATCAGTTGGGATTAAACCTTCAATTAAATGAGCATTTTGGGTTGGGGAAATTTGGCGAAAGAATTGGATGGTGATTCAATAAAGAATAGATAAATTTACGTTTCCTTCCTTTGAAACCCTCCCCGGTCCTTTTTAATAGTTTATAATGCGTGCACTATTTGTCATATTGGTACCCTTTTTAATTTTTCAAACTACTGCTATTGGTCAGAAGTCGAAGAATAAAAAACCAAAGGTGGAGGAAAAAGGCCCCAAAATTTTTGAAACCGTTGGAGACACCCTTCGGACTGATTCTATAGTTTATTATAAAACTGAGATCGGGTTCATCCAACCTGATCTTAGCCCGAAATTTAAAGGCAAGTGGATGATAAACGTGATGCGGAGGCAGGCAAAGGCTGTTCCTGATTCTTTAACGGAAGCGTATCTTGAATTTTATGAGGATACTCTTTTCTCAGCCTATGTTGGCTGTAACAAACTTACTGGGAAATACATTATAAAAGGCCCGACCATAAAGTTTACAATTCTTGATACGTCTTTAATAGCTTGCCCTCAAAGTGATATTGAAAGCTGGTTCATTAAACTGATGGAGAGCCGGGTTAGTTATTTCGGTATCGATGAAAATATACTTTATCTGAAAGATGTTGCCTACAATATTGTTTTCGATTGTTCCAAAAGAAAAGAAGAAGAAGCAAAAAGCACTACTTCTCAAAAATAGCTGAGATTCGTTTTGGGTGTCAATACCAGCAAAGTTTCATACATCAATTTAATTGTGTTTTCAATATCATCTTTGTGGATCATTTCTACAGTAGTATGCATATATCGCAAAGGAATCGATATCAGCACTGAAGGACACCCATCATTTGAGTATGCAAACGAATCTGTATCTGTTCCCGTGCTGCGGCTTAATGCTCTCCATTGTACAGGAATTTTTTTCTTTGTCGAAACGTCTTCCACAAAGCTCAGCAGTTTATTATGAATAGCAGGTGCATAAGCAAGCGAGGGGCCTTTGCCACATGCAATTTCTCCCTCTACAAGTTTACTGATCATCGGAGTGGTTGTGTCATGCGTTACATCTGTAACTATCGCTATATCTGGTTTTATTCTTCTTGCGATCATTTCTGCGCCACGTAATCCGATTTCTTCCTGCACTGCATTTACAACATATAAACCGTAAGGCAATTTTTTATTGGCTTGTTTCAAAAGTCTTGCAACTTCTGCGATCATATAACCACCAACACGATTGTCAAATGCACGGCCGATATAATAATCATTGGCGAGTTCATCAAAACCATCCTGGTAGGTAACTACGGCGCCAACATGAACGCCAAGTTTTTCAGCGTCCTTTCTATTTCTTGCGCCACAATCCAAAAAAACATTGTCGAGCTTTGGCTGTGGTTCTTTATGATCGGGGTTATTCAATCTTGTATGAATTGCAGGCCAACCAAAAACAGCTTTTACCGGTCCCTTTTTTCCATGGATGATGACACGCTGTGCCGGTGCAATCTGCACATCTACTCCGCCATTTCTTTTTAAATATAAAAGCCCTTCTGGGTTGATATAATTTACAAACCAACTGATCTCATCAGCATGTGCTTCTATCACTACTTTAAATGGAGCGGTAGGATTCACAACACCCACCGCCGTTCCATAAGGATCAGTAAAACTTGTACCAACATATGGTTTTATATACTCAAGCCACAGTTTTTGACCGGTACTTTCAAAACCAACCGGTGATGCATTGTTGATATAATTTTTAAAAAATGAAAAAGAGTTATCAGTAAGAATTGATCTTGATTTTTTAGAAGAAGCTTTTGCCATAGAATAATTTTTATGAAGTTCAAAAGTAATTAAAACCTGTTCATCAGCCACAATAATAAGCCGGAGAGCATCATTAATCCATCCAGCATAAAATAATACAAGTAATCAGACGAATTTCTTTTTGAGTATCTATATAAACTTATAAGCAGGAGGGCAGGAATAAGGAGCAGAATGATATTGATCCATCGTATGCCTGCTTGATTTAGCAATAAACTTAAGACAAAAAAGACTATGATTGAAATTGCAAAAAGAAAATTTATGCCACGTTCATTAAAGTAAGTGATCATGCTTCGTATGCCTTCAGCTTTATCATATTCCCTGTCACGAAAGTCAAAAAGGATACAGATTGCATAAATAAAAAAGAATTGCCCCGCACAAAAAAAGATCGCTTTGTCTGTCGCCGTATTTCCTGCAATTAAAATTGGAAGAACTGCAGTTACATAGGTCCAGGTCATTGCCAAAAAAATTGTTTTTCCTATCGCTATTTTTTTCAACCATTGAAAAGGCGGCACAGATATCTTGGGTGCTGAGTATAAAAAGGTGAGTACGGCCGCTATCCCGATATAAAACCAATGCTCTTTTATAAAGAAAAAGCTAAAGATTGCACCAACAAGACCAGCAATCGATAACAGCAAATGATAGCTTTCGTGTTTCTCATCCCATTGCAAACGCTGAGATGGCGCAATAGAATGGGGCGTCAATGCCCAATGAAAATTATAGCTGCAAACAGTGGAAAAGAAGACAAATGCGGCAAAATAAGAGTTAACAGATTTGCCAATTATAAGCGAGTATGCCTGGTATACCATTATTACTGCGCAGCATGAAATAAACAAGCTGGTAAATAAAAAGAAGTCAAGAATTTTTTTAAAGAAGATATTCAACCTGTCAACGAGTTACATATACATTATTGACTACAAGAGTATCACTTTTATTTCCTGCTTTATCTCTTGCAACAATTTTCAATCGCAGCGTATCAATTTCATTTTTTGGGGGGTTGGTGCCGGGAATGCGAAGGGGTGGTAAACCAAAGACAAGACCAAACTGGTAGTCAAGAGAAACTTCAAACTCTCCTTTATCTGTATGAGGGAAATCGGGAATTTCATACGGGCTTTGAGGTAGTTGTACCTGTCCATGTACATTTAATCTTTGTCTCACGATAATAAGCGAATCACTCACATCACCTTCCTTGTCTCTGAATTCAATAATTAATCGTAATGTATTATGATTTAGATCCACGATGTCGGGGGTTTTGGATCTCAATTCCAATTGCGGTACGGTTTCAAACTTATCTTTGCCACAAGCGATCATTCCAAAAGTAATGATCGTAGCGAGCCAAATCCTGGTTTTCATATTGTGAGTTTAATTGTAAACAAATTTAAGATTTAACCTGATACCAGCCTATAATGAATGGTGAATGGCATGATAAAATATTTTCGGTAACAGAAAAGGACTTCAGGCAGATTGCGTTGGATATCTTTCATTTTCAATATGAGGCGAACTCAGTTTACAACTCCTATGTAAATGCCCTTGGAATAGCGCCTTCAACAGTGGATGAAATTGAAAAGATTCCTTTCCTGCCCATAAGCTTTTTTAAGACAGACGAAATAAAAACCGGAAAGTTTAATGCTGAAGTAATATTTGAGAGTAGTGGAACTACACAAACAATTAATAGTCGCCATCATGTAAAGGATGTTTCTATTTATACCAAAAGCTTCACGTCGGCTTTCGAAAAAATGTACGGTGATCTGAAAGGATCATGTATTCTCGGTTTATTGCCATCTTATTTGGAAAAAGGGAATTCATCATTGGTTTATATGGTGGATGGTTTTATAAAAAAAAGCCAAAATGCCCAAAGTGGTTTTTATTTGTATGATCTTGATAAGATGAAGGAAACATTACTTTCCCTTGAAAGATCAGGTCAAAAAACTTTCTTGATCGGAGTTACTTATGCATTGCTTGATTTTGCAGATAGATTTGCGATGCCTTTAGAGCATACGATCATAATGGAAACTGGAGGGATGAAAGGCAGGCGGGAAGAGTTGACAAGAATGGAAGTGCATGAACGTTTAAGGAAAGCGTTTGGCAATACTGAAATTCATTCTGAATACGGAATGACCGAATTATTATCACAGGCTTATGCAAAAAAGGCGGGAAGATTTCAATGCCCTCCATGGATGAAAGTTTTGATCAGGGATGATGAAGACCCTTTGACTGTTCAGAGTTCTGAGTCAAGAGTTGCTTCCGGCGCAATTAATATCATTGATCTGGCCAATGTTTATAGCTGTTCTTTTCTAGCGACCGACGACGTTGGCAAATTGTATCCTGATAAAAGTTTTGAAGTATTAGGAAGGATGGATGGAAGTGATCTGCGGGGTTGCAGCTTATTGACGGTTTAAACACCAATGATCTTCTGTAAAAATTTTTCTCTTTCAATAATTTTTTTGAGTAAAGTAGCCTGGTTATTGGCTCTTATGAAATTATGTTCTTCATATTTTGCGCCATAGTAAACATCATTGTTCAGATGATCGGTTAAAAAACGAAGAGCCTGCATATAGGTCATAAACTTTCCTGCATATACTAAATATTTTTTTTCAGTTGCTGTCAATTCATTTCCCATTTCACTCAAATAGCCATCAGTGATCGCTTTAAAATAGTCATCTCTTATTTCAATTTTTGACAGATCTTTTTCTTCTTCACTAGCTGGAGAGAGATATGTTCGCATCATATCGCCAAAATCACTGATAAAATAACCGGGCATTACCGTATCGAGATCGATCACACAGAGTCCCCGATTGTTTTCATCAAAAAGTACATTGTTTATTTTAGAATCATGGTGTGTAATTCTTTTTTTGAAATCAGGGTCATTTTTGATCCGCTCACTTATTGACACAATCTTATATTGATCTCTCAAAAAACTGATCAACGCTGAAGACTGTTTAATTCTTTCCTTATTGCCTTCCATTACGGCTGTTTTGAATTGAGAATACCTTAATGATAAATTATGAAAGTCGGGCAATGTATTTTTCAATTTGTCAACTGGGAATGCGGAAAGCAGATTGGTAAAACGGCCAAATTGTTCAGCTGCCTCGTAAGCCTGCGATAGGGAAACAACAACATCTGTCGTATGTGAATTTTTTATAAATGGGAAAATCCTGAAATAGCCTTCATTTTTAATAAAGATCATTTCATCTCCTGCAATCGTTTTCCGGGGACAAATGAATAAATGATGAGGATGATTTGCCTTAAGATACTCACAGATCAACCGAATATTAGCGGCAATATCAAAAGGTTGTTTAAATACATTATGATTGATCCGCTGAAGTATAAGATCATTTTCGTTTTCGCTGATAAGCCATGTATTATTGATTAAACCACTGCCAAAAGGTTTAACTGATGCCTTAGTATCAATTCCAAATTCTTTAAAGATTTTCTCAAACATCCTATATGCAGGCTTATTGAAGAATGAAATTATAAAATGAAATCAATGAAAGTTCATGCAAGCGATTGCGGAAAATGAAGTTGAAATAAAAAAAGCTTTACCAGTGATAAAGCTTTTTACTTGTGCCCGAGACTGGATTCGAACCAGCACATCCTTTCGGACGCTACCACCTCAAAGTAGTGCGTCTACCAATTTCGCCACCCGGGCAGATGGTTTGAAGATCCATGTTCGAAGTTGAGGTTATTAACCTCAAACCCCAGACAATTAGGATTGCAAATATAAATGATATGATGAAATGAAAAGGATAACCTTTGAACTTTTGAACGACTTAAACCATTTGAACTATTTTTTCAATACAATTCTGAATATGGTTCCTTTTCCGGGTTCAGAATTTTTTACAAAGATTTCTCCTCTATGGTATTGTTCAATGATGCGTTTTGATAAGCTGAGCCCAAGCCCCCAGCCTCGTTTCTTTGTAGTAAAGCCCGGCTTAAAAACTTTTTGCTGCATGGCAAGCGGAATGCCTTTGCCGGTATCTTTCATATCAATATTTACTTTATGGGGCAAATTCTCAATGTTGATCTTTATTTCCCCGGTTCCTTCCATCGCATCAAGGGAGTTTTTTAACAGATTTTCAATTACCCAATCAAACAAAGGCGGTGAAATGTTTGCCAATATTTCTTTCTCATTACCTGTATTAATTAAAAAATTCACTTTTCCCGGTGCCCTTTTCCTCATATAATCCACCATTGATGTTACCTGGCTAATAATATCATGTTTTTCTAATTGCGGCGAGCTGCCGATCTTCCCAAAACGGTCACTAACTAATTGTAACCTATTCACGTCTTTTTCCAACTCTGGAACAATTTTGCTATTCTCGGGATTTTGTTTAAGCATTTCCACCCAGCCCTGCAATGATGAAACAGGCGTCCCTAATTGATGCGCTGTTTCTTTGGCCATTCCGGCCCATACCTGGTTCTGTACTGAACGATAGCTGCTTCTTAAGGCAAGCAGTGTAATAATGATAAATAGTCCAACGATCACAAGCTGCACGATAGGATAGTATCGAACTTCGGCCTGTAGCCTTGATTGTCCATAAAAATATTTGTTATAGACCAAAGGTTGCTTCGTAATTTCTACTTGCACTGGTTCATTTGTATTTGCAAAACGCTGAACCATTTTTCTAAGATAATTCGTGTCATTTGCTACCAATGAAGAATCAATATTTATATAGGTGCCGGTGGGATTATTTTTTTCGTCTGTTTCAATAATTGGTATATCATCATTTTCAACTGCAATTTGGTTAGTAAAAGCAATGATATCCGGATCATCTGATTTTGCTTTCATTTTAAGAGATTCACCAAAAGCTATTACCCTTGTTCTTTCTTCTTTGGCGATCTTCCTGGCAACATACCTGGAGTAAAAAATAGTGCTGGTAACTATGCCGATGGCGATCAAGGCCAGGAGTGTCCGCCAGTTAATTATTTGCTGAAACATTTTCCGAATTTAATAAGGATAAACCGCATCCCTTATTTTTGAGCAAATTTTTTACAAACGATTGAACAGTTTACCCAAAGCCGCTATTGTTATCCTGAACTGGAATGGTCAAAACTATCTTGAGAAATTTTTGCCTTCAGTATTGGCAACAGCTTATGAAAATATTGAAGTGGTAATAGCGGATAATGGCTCCTCAGATGGATCAGTTTCTTTTTTGCAGAAACAATTTCCGCAGGTCAAGTTGATCCGTTTTGACGAGAACAATGGTTTTGCAAAAGGGTATAACCTTGCCTTGCAAAATATCCAGGCAGATTATTATGCGATCATTAATTCAGATATAGAAGTACAGCAAGGCTGGTTATCACCCATTATTGAATTACTTGAACAGGATAAATTGAATGCCGCCTGTCAACCCAAATTACTTTCATATAAGGATAAAAAGATATTTGAATATGCCGGTGGCGCTGGTGGTTGGCTTGATAGTTTTGGTTATCCTTTTGCAAGAGGGAGAGTATTTGATATATGCGAAGAAGACAAAGGCCAGTATGATGCAACTGAAAGAGTTTTTTGGGTAACAGGTGCCGCGATGGTTATACGCAGCAGTGTATTTCATGAAATGAATGGATTTGATGAATATTTTTTTGCACACCAGGAAGAAATTGATCTTTGCTGGCGCATGCAGCTTGCGGGATATAAACTTTATTGTTGTCCTTCTTCAATTGTTTATCATGTAGGAGGTGGCACATTACCACGGGGCAATTCTCTTAAAACCTATCTTAACTTTCGCAACAATCAAATAATGCTATATAAAAATCTTCCGTGGTCTCAAAAATGGTGGAAGATACCATTCCGGATTTTTCTTGATTTAGTGTCTGCCTGGAAAGGGCTTTTTATTGGCGATGGTGGATATTTTATTTCAATTTTAAGAGCCCATTTTTCTTATATAAAATGGATATTATTGAGGCAGGGTCAAAGCGTCTTTCCGGTAAAAAAATCCGGGAAACCTGCTGGTGTGTACAAAGGAAATCTTGTGTGGCAACATTTTGTAAAGGGTAAAAAATATTTCTCACAGTTGATAAAATAAATTCAATTTAATTGCTGATCGCTTATTTTTGCAGCACAAATAACCAGATATGAAGTATCAGCAGGAATACCAGGCGGAACTCCAAAAAGTACATGATAGGGACTTTTCTCACAATTGGACTTCTTCTTCAGCATTTTTATTTTACCTGCAAGTAGCCTGTATTGTAGCTTTCGTTTTAGGCGGTTGTTATATGCTTTATACCAAGCGTTTTGATAAGCCCGAAGTGAAAGTACAGGAAAGCACCTTGTACACTCCCAAATACAAATAAGGGACTTAAAAATTTTTTTCAAAAGGGCTCGTTGCTTATTTTTGCAGCCCTCAAGTTCTTTTATTGGTTCAATAACAAGCGGAAGTAGCTCATTTGGTAGAGCACGACCTTGCCAAGGTCGGGGTGGCCGGTTCGAGCCCGGTCTTCCGCTCAGAAGTCCATCAGTTTTCGCTGATGGATTTTTTTTCTGATAATTGCCCCGGTGGTGGAACTGTTAGACACGTCCCGATTAAATCGGGATGACCAGCAAAGAAATGAATGCAGTTAAAGAAACAGCTCTTTTTTGATTATAAATAAATGCCATTGCCCCGGTGGTGGAACTGGTAGACACGCAGGACTTAAAATCCTGTGACCCGCAACGGTCGTAACGGTTCAACTCCGTTCCGGGGCACTCTTAAAGCGACGCAAGTCGCTTTTTCTTTTATGTATTTTACCTACATATGATATTCTGAAAAGTGCAATCGTTATTATATTGGTTATGCTCGGATGTTATAGCCAGACTTGAACGACATAATACTGGCAAAGTAACAGCTACAAGCAATTGTTTTCCCTATCAGATAAAGGCGACAAAAGAATTTCAATCAGAGCTTGAAGCAAGCAGAGAAGAACTTCGTTTAAAGAAACAAAAAAGTCGAAAATATCTTGAATGGCTGATTGCTGGAAATTGGTAGACTCGTCCCGATTAATATCGGGATGACACGCAACGGTCAGTGCCCCGATTCAATCGGGGTCCGGGGCACTTAAAGCGACTGATCTGGTCGCTTTTTTATTTTTTGTTTCTTCCCACTTTTTGATCCCTTTATTCAATATTTCTTTTTGGGCAGTTTCTATTTTCCTGTCAAGGCCTTTCAGCATTTCTTTCTCTTGACTTCTCTTTGGCAGATCTTTTATGTATTGCTTTATCTTTTTTTTGAGAATAAAATGATCCTGAAAGCGGCCCAGGTAGTTCAAAATTCTGTCAAGAGCTTTCATATTAATAAAACTTTCTGCAAGATCTTTTGGACAAATTTTTAACCAGTAATAAACATCTTTAAGTTGCTTTCTTATTTCATGTGCATTTTTTTGAAAATGTTTAGCCAGGTTTTTTACCTTCTTTATTTTTAAAGCTGATTGTTGAATGATCGTTTCTGAGATATCTGAATTACTACCTGTGATCAATTTAAATTGTTCATTAAAGTTTTCGGGCTCATGCTCATCAAAATTTATGGCATTTTGCTTTGCCCATTTTCTTGTAAGCGACCTATTGACAGACAAATATTCTTTGAAGAAAATAAAAGATAATAATTCTTTTCGTTCCAATTTTCTTATAAGAGTAAGTGACATGTCATAATCCCTCAGTCTTCCGAATGATTTGAATAATGCTGATATTTTTGAAAACGATTCTTCCCACTCTTCGCCGGTAAGCTGCTGTTTCAAACGAAGATAACTCCTTCTTTTTTTTACTGAAACACGCAGATCATGTACAGAAATCTTTGTAGGTCTTTTGCGACTGAGTATAAGATTATCAGTGAAAATTTTTTCTTGTTGAAGCCAGTTTTTTAATATAGGGTTGTCTTCCCTCATTACCGTATCAATGAATTCTTCCAATTTTCAACAATCCATTTTTTTCCTTTTTGCACAATATGATGCCCTTCACTTTCAAGTAACACAGTTTGCGTTTCTATACCTCCAGGATATTTGTCATTAATTACTCCACCTTCTTTTACTGTACGCCAGAAAGGAGTAAAATTTTTTACGCCAGTATTTATGTCCTCATCAGCTGCATTCGCTGCTATCCATGAAAATATACCTGTAGTGATCGGACAGGCAATATCAGTATGATATTTCCTAGCAATTTTTTCCCTGTTTCCCGGTGCCACTTTTTTCATTATGGCGTTTACTTCTTTTGGTGAAGGGATCACCATGGTGCCCTTTCCGAATTTCTTTTGCATCCGCAATGGGATCTTTTCAACTTTCGGAAGGTCTTTGCTATCGGCCAGCTTTTCTTTCCAGGTCTTCTTTTTCGCAGCCATAGATCTTTTTTTAAAGAAAGATAAATTATCCCAAATTTACATTGAGACCAGTCAGGTTGCAAATGATGTTATAAAAGCTGCTTAATTGTAAGAATAATCTATCCGGCCCTGGAGTTGTTTGTCTTTATTAAACAAAGCCTCTTTTGTCTTTAACCCCTTTTCATCAAACAAATACCGCCATGTAAGGTAACCAAGATTTTTACCTGAAGTTGTTGTGATTTTTTGGATCACCCGGTCATTTTCATCGTATTCAAACAAAAAATCGGGTAATAACCGGTTTGCTTTATAATTGAAACGAACAATATCTGTGAGTCGATTTCTATCGTCGTAATAATAATAAACAGGATCAGCTAAAACATCACGTCTGATATTTCTCTCTTCGATAACATTTCCTTTTTCATCAGTTGCAAATCTTACTTCAAGACTATCTTTTTTATTAATTACTCGCCACATTTTATCAAGCTTACCATCTTTATAAACATATTGATGAACTTCAGTTTGTGAAAAATCGCCGCTGCTATCGGCGTCAGTTGCAGAATTATTGATAGAAATTATTTTTCCATTTGCATCATAGGTATATGTACTGGTGCTTTTAACATTTACGGTTGAATCAACGGATGTGATCAATAAACCACGATCATTAAAACTATATTTTAATGTGGAGATAGCTTTATTGCTGGTCGTTGTGACTTTCAGAATTGTTCCATTTGCATTTATTTCGCCTATTTCAGTAAAATCAGCTGCGGCTGCGCCGTCAGGAGTAATGCCCCTGGCTGTAACTTTTTTGACGTTGTTGGCATTATATGTTTTCATCAGCCGGCTAATATCGCCAGCGGCCACAAGGTCTTTATAATAGTATTGGGAATTGACGTGATAAAATAATAGCACCAGGACAAAAAATGGTAGTTTCTTCATTGGAATGAATTTCAGTTCAAAAGTACTTCAAACTGTCTATAACGAAAAACAAATGCTGTTAAGTGTTTCTTGTTTATTTTTAAGAAAAAATAAAGGTGAGTCACACCCCGCTGAGGAAAGAAACTGATTGTCTGAATTGCGGCGCTACTGTACTGGGACGTTATTGCCAGGTTTGTGGACAAGAGAATACCGAGCCAAAGGAAACTTTCTGGCACATGTTCACTCATTTTTTCTATGATATCACCCATTTCGACGGAAGTTTTTTTGTTACGTTGAAAGACCTTTTATTTAAGCCAGGCTTCTTATCGAAGGAATATATGCTTGGTCGCCGAAAAAAATACCTGCATCCTGTGAGGATGTATGTTTTTACATCGGCTGTTTTCTTTCTTGTATTCTTTTCCATGTTTCATGTTTCAGAAAATGATGTTTCCACCAACCAAAGAGCCAAATTAGCAGAAGGTTTCAGTAGTATCAAAGAAGAAGCGTTTAAGAAAGCCAGAACCAAAGAGGATTCAGCAAGTATATTAAAAGGCCTTGAACTCTTGGGTTATAACAAAGTAAACGAAATCAAGACTCCGGATTCAGTGATAAAGACGAAAAATAAAAAAGGCGGGTTTAGTTTTAATATGGGAAGTGATGTAAGTAATTATAAAACTTTGAGAGAATATGACTCCGTTCAAAGTACATTACCGAAAAATAAACGCGATGCTGGCTTAACAAAGATCTTCACAAGAAGATCTGTCGGGCTAAATGAAAAATATAAAGGAGATCAGCAAAAAATTGCTGTCGAATTGATAAATAAATTTATCCATTCTATTCCCTATCTTTTGTTTGTTTCATTACCGCTTTATGCTTTATTTCTGAAACTGCTCTATATACGTCATAGAAAGCAATACTATTTTGCCGACCATGGGGTATTCCTCATTCACCTGTACGTTTTTACATTCCTGTTCTTGCTATTTTATTTTGGGTTAGATAAACTGGCAGAACAAACTCATTGGAAGGGAATAGGGGTTGTGCAGGCAATATTGATATTAACAGGACTTTTTTATACATTAAAGGCCCTTAGAAATTTTTATAAACAGGGCTGGGGTAAAACGATCTTAAAGTTTATAATTTTTAATATTCTTTGCATTATTTCACTTGTATTATTGTTTGCTTTGTTTTTAACATTAACCTATTACCAGATCTAAAACTTCAATATGTCAAATTTATCCGGATCATTTTTAAGGCTTGTTTCAATAATGGATGACCTGCGTGAAAAATGTCCATGGGACAGGAAACAGACGATCCAAACTTTGCGTCACATGACGATAGAAGAAACATATGAATTAGCCGATTCAATTACTGAAGAGGATTGGAATGGCCTCCGGGAAGAGCTTGGTGATCTCTTATTACATATTGTTTTCTATTCAAAGATCGGGGTTGAGCAAAATAAATTTACTCTTGAGGAGGTGATCAATGGCATAAGTGAAAAACTAATAGCAAGACATC